>CAJLUP010000016.1 GCA_905209865.1 uncultured Lachnospiraceae bacterium | reverse complement strand
TTCGGTTTCTTCGGAGTAGCTGTCTTAACTGCTGTACAAACACCTCTTTTCTGCGGTGCAGATACGTCAGTCGCACGTTTCTTCAGGGAGTTGTATCCTTTCTGAAGTGCCGGTGCTGTAGACTTTTTCTCTGAAGTCTGACGACCTTTTCTAACTAACTGGTTAAATGTTGGCATTCTTTTTCACCTCCTATGAATTATTCGTTTCCTCATGACTCATGTCACAAGGGGCTGCGGATAATTATGTCTTTATCCTTATTCGCGCACAAAAAGAACAATGCCTTTTCCTGCACGCTAGGTTAGTTTATTACGTTTTCCGCTGAAAGTCAAGGGATTTTCTAACTTTTCTGCACTTATAAAGCAACAATTCAGCTATGACAGCCCGGATTGACTGTTTCACAGCCTTTTCTAAACGGTCGCCAGCAAAAAGAACGGGGATACCGCGGTCACCTTCTCAGGTATTCCGCGATTCCCCGCTCTCTGTCATATCACTTTTTCACCTATGAACCTAAAAACATCAATCTCAAAAATTATCTTTCCTGATTTCTCTTTCTAAATCCAAATACAGCTGCTGCTGCGGCAAGAAGCAATGCTCCTGCATATACAAACAAGTTTGTGCTGTCACCTGTCTGAACTGCCGAATTTGCTGCATTTCCATTTCCGCTTCCGCTTCCATTCTGACCGCCGCTTACATTACTGTCAGTGTTTCCACTGCCACTGCCGCTTCCATTTCCGCTTCCGTTTCCATTTCCACTGCCATCTCCGCTTCCGTTTCCGTTTCCATCTCCGTTTCCGTCTCCGCTTCCGCTGTCAATCGGTTTCAGATTGCCGATTGCTGTATTCAATGTAAGTGTTGCCTGATCAACTTCATCCTGATCCGCATCCGCTTTTTCAAGAACAGCCTTTGCATTCTGAAGAGCTGCCTCAAACTCTGCTTTTCCTTCCTCTTTGTACTGTGTCAGGTCAAGCGCGTCTGCCTTCGCAACTGCCTCCTGCAATTTCTCTTTATTTACCTGCGGAGTCTGCTCTTTTTCATTCAAAGCATCCTGCGCATCTTTCAGAGCTTTTGTCATCTGATCCACATCATCCTGTGTACCTGCAAAAGTTCCTGCTTCGATATCTGCAAGAAGTTTTTCTGCTTCTGCCAGTTTTGCTGTAAATGCTGTTTTTGCGTCGTCATCTTTGTAATCATTCAAGTCTAATTCCTTCGCTGCTTTCACTGCCCCGTCCAGCTCTACTGTAGAAATCGGAGGAACCGGTGTTCCCGGGCTCTTGATATCGAACTTATCTAACTGTGGAGCTTTTGTATCGAATGCTGTGAGTACAAGGCATCCTTCACCCGCTGTTTTCACATTCAGTTTGAACTCTTTCGCATGTGTCGCATCTGCGCTGTTCGCACCTGCTGTCACTTCTCCGGCTTCGATCTTGCCGTCTTTCTCTTCCCATTTGAATCCGTTCTGAGCGCTTCCGCTTCTGTAAGACAATGTAACTGTATATTCTCCTGCCTGCGGAGCGTTATAGTAAAGTGTCAGCGTATCGCCTTTGTTCATCGAGTTGACGAACTTGCCGCCGCTTGCCCAGTCAGCCGCCTTCACTTCCATCTTCCACTGACCATCACCTGGATCTTCTACGTTCTTAAGTTCCAGTCTCTCTGCTTCAAGCGTCTTTGCATTTCCATCCGTCGGGAATTCAAAGCGGTTGTCTTCTGCATACATCTCTTTTTCAAATGTAGCTGTGATCGTATGTCCGTTTGCCAAAACTTCTTCAAATGTATATGTAGTTCTTGGACCTACAGATTTTCCGTCTACAACTACGTCCTTCACTGCATAGCCTTCGTTCGGTTTTATCTCAAATGTCTTAGAAGAACCTTCTTCCACTTCCACTGTTCCGCTCGGGGAGATTGTGCCCTGTTCGCCCTCTGCTACAGATGCAGTGATCGTGTATTTTTCCATCGGAACTTCTTTCGCTGTCACTTCGAATTTATCAAGGTTCGGAGATCCTTTGTCGTCTGCTGTAAAGATAAGCTCGCCGTCTCCTGCTGCCGTAATCTCTACATCAAACTCTAACGTCTCATACGCCGTTCCATTTGCAGAAGAACCATATATGTCTGCTTTGGATCCATCTTTTACATTCGTGCCGGACCAGTTCAGAGAGTTTGGTTTCTTTCCACTTGCTACTCTTCCACTCTGGTATGTTGCTTTGAACGTATAAGTTCCTGCTTTATCTGCATGGAACGGAACTTTAATGATGTTGCCCTGTTCAAACCAGCCGACTTTCTGTCCGTTGCTTGCCTTATCATCCGACACAAGGCGCACATGTTTACCGTCGGCAGATGTTCCTTTATCTAAGGTGAAATATTCAGCTTCAAGCAGCTTTGTTCTTCCTTTCAGACGCGGCATAACAAATCTGTCTTCTTCTGTGTATGTATTTCTCTTTGTGAGGCTGTTGACCGCCGCATCCAGTTTCGTACATGCTTCTGCATAATCCTGCGCTCCTGCATTTGTTTTCTCCAAAACAGCTTTTGCATCTTTTATCGCAGCCTGCAAAGCATCCCAGCTTCCGCTTGTATACTGTGCCTCATTATATCCGGCTTTCTCAATCTGATCTAATTTTTCTTTTACTTTTTCTTTCGTATACTGCTCAGAATCTGCGATCGTTACTGTCGCCGGATTGTTGAATCCAACAATCGTTCCGTTGCTCGGATCTGCAAGAACTGCCGTAAAGGAAAGATCACCTGTCTCTTCCGGCACTCTCTTTGTCTCAACATATGCCTCTGCTTCTGTCTGACCATCTGTAAACTTCAGTGTCATGTTTCCGTCTGCGTTAAAGTGATTCTGCCAAGCGCTTCCCGGATTTACCTGAAATTCTACCGTTGCTTCTCCTGTTGATCCTCCGAGACGTTTTACCATAATCGGAGTCTTCGTATTTTCATTTACACGGTAACTCGGATACTCGATCTGGAACATTCCTTTTCCGCCGTTGTTCAATACTAACGCCGCATCTACACCGATTGCCTGATTGCCTGTTCCTGTATTGACAATTCTCAATGTATGCTCTTCATTCGACAATGTATCCGATTCAAAAATTCTCTGCTGAAGTTTTCTCTTATCCGACTTCGTGTTGATCGAAGCAACTTTATTACCGTCGATATATATATCTGCCGGTCCGTGGCTTGTATCAACCGTACCCATAAGCCAAACTTTCGTTCCTGTGAACTTAACAGTTGCCTCTTTTCCCGGACAGCACCACATACCTGTACCTTCGATAAACTGATCTCCTGACTCCTGCGTCCAACCTTCTGCTGTAAACGATCTGTCATCAACAACCTGAAGACCTTCCGGTATTCCGTTCGGAGCTTCCATTCCTGCTGCCGCTTTATAAACGCCGACCTCACTGATCATCGGTACTTTGTTCTCGGCACTTTCATGCGCTGTTACTGTAATTCGAAGTTTGCTTGATTTCACCGGACTTCTGCGGCTAAGGCGTTTCGCACCAATCGTTGTTCCCTCGTCAAACTTCTTCCACTCGCCGTTCGCAGCCTGATACTCAACTTTGAACTTGCCGATTCTCTGTCCGAACTCAATCGACTCTTCAATAGATACAACATCAAATGTTGTTTCCTTTTTCAGATCGATCAAAAGCGTTCCTTCCTTCGTATCATCATTTACCGTCCAATATGTATTGTCTTTTCCGTCCAATACGTTCTGTGGAGAATAGGTTAAATCATTTCCACGAACTTGTGTTGCTGAGATATCCGCATCTTTTGCGAGGTTTTTCTCAAACGTCTTCTTAATGGCTGTACCAAACTCTGTCACTCGTCTTAAGATCGCATCGTCAACTTTTCCTTTATCATTCGGAGGAACATTCAGAAGAAGAGGTGCGTTATGACCTACTGAACGGAAGTACATTTCTGACAGTTCTTCCATCGTCTTCGGAGTCTTCTTTCCTTCTCCCCAGAACCATCCTGATGTAATTCTCGCATCCGCTTCAGGAACTGTCCACTGATTTCCGTTCGGGAAACCTTTTGTATATCCGCCTGAAGAATTGCTGTTGATTGTATTGTCCGTTTTATTTACATTTGATTTCGACCATGTTTCCTCTGCCGCAAATCCATTCTCATTTCCGATCCAGCGAACTGTTGTATAAGCTGCCGCTCCGAACAGCATGCAGTCGTCATCAAATTTGCCTGCTTTTCCTTCATATTTTTGGATCGTATCGAACCATTTTTTAAAGTCGTATTCCTGATATCCGGCACCGCTTCCTTTCGCACCGTCCATCCATACTTCTTTAAAACGACCATTATTTCCGTATTTCTCATTTCCAAGGATCTCAATCAACTGGTTATTATAATATTCATTATAATCCTTCGCATCCTGCTCTTTTACCTGTTGCCAAGTAAGACCATTGATTGGCTTGTTCGTATCTCCTTTACCATCGCCATTCGTGTCAGCAAACTCTACCAAAGGATTACCTTCTGCATCTTTATATCCATAACTATCGTCATGGATATCCCACGGGGAGAGATATAATCCCATGTCCATGTCATAGTCTGTACAAGCCTTTGAAATATCAGCAAGAATGTCGCCTTTTCCGCTCTGATAATTCGTTGCGCCGGAAACATCATATGCCGTTTCATCACTTGCCCAAATGCAGAAACCGTCATGATGCTTTGCTGTCACGATCAGTTTTTCAAACCCAGCTTCTTTCAATGTTTTTACAAGTGTATCTGCATCAAAATCTTCCGTCAGCTTAAAGATCTCATTCGGAGATTTATCACCATAACTTTCTCCCCATTCAACCCCATTAAACGTATTCGGACCGAAGTGACAAAAAGCTGCTAATTCTTGTTTCTGATACTCATATTGATTTTTGGATGGTATTGTCCCATCCTTCTTCGGCGCTTCCGTATCGTTGTCTGTCAGATCACTCACTTTAACATACTCATCATTTCCGGCAGCCTGAACCTGCAGCGCCCCGCCGGCTGAAAAAGCAGTCTGTGCAAGCATTCCGGCAGTCAGCAATAACGCCAAATACTTTCTCTTTTTCATAATTTTCCTTTCTCCTTTTACTATTTTTATTTTCATAGACTTATTAAGTCTATCATATTCCCACAAAATTGTCAGTAATTTCTCGTTTTTTTATCCATTTTTGTTATTTTTATCCAACACCCCTTATATTGTCAAAAGACAGTGTCTCCTTTTTCTGTACAAATTGCACTTTAAAGGGCTTCTTCTATAAGTTAAGATAAAAATAAATCAAGAATCTGATACATCTGCGCATTATGATAATCACCGGAAGTGTCAAAAGGCACATTCCGGGATTGTAAGCGATCGCCAAGGCCTCGGGAAAGCCCGAACTTTGGCTCGTTACCATTACAAAAAGACAAAAGAATCACAGAGAGTCCTTTTGATCTTCTGTAATTCTCTTGCCTTCTCTTACTTTACTTTTTCTCCCATGAACTTAAAAACGTCGTTCAGCACACTTATTTTTTCTGATTTTTTCTGCCAAGTCCAAACAGGACAGCCGCCGCTGCAAAAAGCAGTGTTCCCGCATATCCAAACAGATTTGTGCTGTCCCCTGTCTGAACTGCCGAATTTGACACATTCCCGTTTCCACTCTGACTTCCGCCTGCAGAACCATTTCCATCTGCACTTCCGCTTCCGCCTGCGCTTCCGCTTCCACCTGTATTTCCGTTTCCGCTTCCGTCACCTGTGTTGCCGTCTCCGCTTCCGTCACCTGTGTTGCCATCTCCGCTTCCGTCGCCTGTGTTACCGTCTCCGCTTCCATCGCCTGTGTTACCGTCTCCGCTTCCGCTGTCGATTGGTTTCAGGTTTTCCTTCGCGGTATTCAGAGCGATCACTGCCTGATCGATCTCTTCCTGTGTTGCATCTTCTTTTGCAAGGACGTCTTTTGCTGACTGAAGAGCTGTATTAAATTCTGTTTTTCCTTCTTCTTCATATTTTGTCAGATCAAGCGCCTGTGCCTGATCGATTGCCGCCTTCAGTGCATCCCGATTCGGCTTCGGAGTCTGCTCTTTTTCATTCAAAGCGTCCTCTGCTGTTCGAAGCTCTGATGTCACCTAGTCTACTGTCTCCTGTGTTCCTGTAAACGTTCCGCTTTCAATCTCTGCAAGAAGCTTTTCTGCCTCTGCCATTTTTGCAGTAAATGCAGTTTTGGCTTCGTCATCTTTATAGTTATCTAACGGCACATTCTTCGCATGATCGATCGCCGCCTTCAATTCCACTGTGGAAATCGGAGGGATCGGGATTCCCGGACTCTTAATTTCGAATTTATCGATCTGCGGTGCATTTGTTTCCGGGGCTGTAAATACAAGACTTCCTTCACCTGCCGTCGTTACATTCAGTGTAAATGTTGTCGTATGTGTTGCCGCCGCGCTGTCTCCTGCTCCTGCCGTCACACTTCCGGAAGCGATCTTTTCGTCTTTTTCTGCCCATGTAAGACCGTTTTGCGGATTGCCGCTTCTATAATACACCGTCACAGCATATTCGCCTGCCTGAGGCGCGTCATAATGAAGTGTGATCGTATCACCTTTATTCATGGCATTTACGATCTTTCCGCCGCTTGCCCAGTCTTTCGCAGTTACGCCGCAGTGCCACTCGCCGTCTTTCGGATCAACGACATCTTTTATTTCAAACCGCTCTGCCTCGACTGTCTTCGTATTGCCATCTGTCGGGAATACGAATCGATTGTCTTCTGCATAAACCGCTTTTTCAAACTGCACTTCAACGGAATGTCCGTCCGCCATCACATCGTCAAATGTATAAGAATCTACCGCGCCGATTGAATTTCCGTCTACGATTACGTCTTTCACCGCGTAGTTGTCATCCGGCACAAACTTAAATGTATGACTTCCACCTTCTTCTACCGTCACTTCGCCGTTTGTCACGCCTTCGATCTTACCGTGTTCTCCTGCGGTTGCCTTAATCTTATAAGCTGCAGACGGCACATCCTTCGCCGTAATCACAAGCTTATCAATATTCGGCGATGCGCTTGCATCCGCAGTAAATACTAATTCTCCGTCTCCTGCTTTCATAACTTTAATATCAAAAGACTTCTCCTCGAACACCGGAGTCTGTGTATTCTTTCCTACAACATCAACTGAACCATTTTCAACATTCGTTCCGCCCCAGTTGATCTTATTCGGATTATTTGTTCCTCTTCCGCTTTGATATGTCACAGTGACCGTATACGTTCCTTCTTTTTCTGCATGGAACGGAGCTTTGATTACGTTGCCCTTTTCGAACCATCCTACTTTTGCACCGTTGCTTGCACTTGCATCCGGCTGAATGCGGACTTCTTTTCCTTTTTCAGCTTTGGAAGGATCAAGTATAAAGTATTCTGCCTCTACTGTCGTGCTTCGTCCTTTTACTTTCGGAAGCTGTAATCTGTCTGTTTCCGTAAATGTACTGCGTTTTGTCAGACTTGCCACTGCCGCATCAAGATCTGCACATGCTTTCGCCGCCTCTTCCTGACTCAGATTTGCTTTCTTTGCAGCTTCTTTCGCAGCTTTCAGCGCCGCCGCATAAGACTGATAGCTTGTTGTCGTATAGAGCGACTCCTGATATCCTGCTTTTTCCACTTCTTTGATCTTATCAAGAAGTTCCTGCTTGTCATAAGATTCGGTATCCGCAATCGTGATCTTCGCCTTTGTCGTAAATCCAAGAAGAACGTCATCTGTCGGAGCGCTTAAGTAAGCAGAGAAATATACATCCCCTTCCTTTTCTTTCACTCGTTTTGTTGTAACAAACGCTTCGGCTTCTGATTCTCCGTCTTTAAACGTCACCTGCATATTACCGTCAGCGTCAAAATGTTTCTGATAAGCGCTTCCCGGAGCGACTTCGAACTGTACCGTCAGATCGCCTTTCGTTCCGCCGACACGTTTCAGCTTAATCGGCATCTTCGTATCTTCATTTACCCGATAGGAATCTTTCTCGATCTCAACCATACCTTTTCCGCCGTTATCAAGATAAGCAACCGCGTCTAATCCAAGAGCCTGTGTATTCGATCCTGTATTTACGATCTTGATTGTATGTTCTTTATCTTCCAGTGTTTCCGTCTCGTACAAGATCTGACCTAACTTCCTTGTCTCGGAATGGGTATCGATGGACGCCACCTTTTTCCCGTCAATATAGACGTCTGCCGGACCGTGCTTCTGATCGATCGTACCGATGATCCAGGCCTTCGTTCCTTTAAACTTTGTCTCCGCATACGGCGCGTTTTCCCCGTTGCCGTTTCCGTTGATCCAGATTCCTGTTCCTTCCAGCATCTGATCGTTTGTCACCTGATTCCATCCATTGCTAAGTGTAAATGAGCGGTCATCTATCGTTTTCAAACCTGACGGAATCCCTGTTCCAAGCTCGAATCCGTCTGCCGCCTGATAGACGCCGACCTCACTAAGTATCGGAACTTTATTTTCTGCCTTCTCATGAGCTGTCACCGTAATCCGAAGTGTATCTGCTTTCACAGCTTTCTTGCGGCAAAGGCGTTTCGCTCCGATAGTCGTTCCTTCATCGAATGTTTTCCATCCGTCATTCCCGTTTTTATATTCTACTTTAAAAGAACCGATCCTCTGTCCGAACTGGATTGCCTCTTCAATCGACACAACGTCAAATTGTTTCGTTCCCCCTAAGTCGATCAAAACTTTCCCGCTTGCCGTACCGTCTTCGACCGTCCAATACGTCTCGTCATTTCCATCAAGCAGATTTGCCGGAGAATAAGTTTTTGATTTTCCTCTTACCTCTGTCGCAGAGACAGTCGCTTTTTCTGCCAAATTCTTATCAAACGTATCTTTCACCGCCGTTCCGAATTCCGACACACGGGCAAGGATATCGGCGTCCACCGTTCCCTGCTTATTCGGGGGAACATTCAGCAAAAGAGTGGCGTTATGTCCGACCGATCCGAAATAGATTCCTGCAAGCTGTTCCATCGAAAGGGGCGTTTTCTTTCCCTCTCCCCAGAACCATCCAGATGTGATCTTCGTATCCGCCTCAGGCACTGTCCACTGATTGCCATCTGCAAAACCTTTTGTATATCCATCCTGACTGTTGCTGTTTATTGTATTTTTCCCTTTATCAACCGTTGATTTTGCCTAGGTTTCCTCTGCTGCATATCCTCTCTCATTTCCGATCCAGCGCACAGTCGTGTAAGATTCTGCTCCGAAAAGAAGACAATCGTCATCATACTTGCCGCTTGCTTTTCCTTCAAATTCCTGAATCGTCTTGAACCATCTCTGGAAATCGTAATCCTGCGCGTTACTCTTGTCGTTTGTATCTTTCGCACCGTCCATCCAGACTTCTGTGAAATGACCGTTATTTCCATACTTGTCATTTCCGAGGATTTCTCTCAACTGCTCGTCATAGTAATCATTATAATCAAGCGCATCTTCCGCTTTTACCTGCTCCCAGGACTTCCCATTCAACGGCTGACCGTCAGCGCCTACAAGCTTATTCCCGTCTTTATCTTTATAACCGTAATATTCACTGTTTACATCCCACGGAGAAAGATATAATCCCATGTCAATATTATATTTTGTACATGCTCTGGAAAGCTCTTCCAATACGTCTCCGTCATATCCTGCCGTCTCCGTATCATGCTTCGTCATGGCGCTTGGCCAAATACAGAAACCGTCATGATGCTTCGCCGTAATGATAAGCTTCTTAAAGCCTGCGTCATGAATCGCTTTTACATAAGTCTCTTCATCAAAATCATTCGTCAACTGGAACTGCTTCGGATCTTCCTTTCCATTTCCCCACTCGCTTCCGGTATATGTATTCATACCGAAATGACAGAAAGCAGCCAATTCCTGCTTTTGGTATTCATACTGGTTTTTCGACGGTACGACCTTGTCCGCCTTCGGCGCAGCCGCGCTGCCGTCTGTCAACTCATCTGTCGTAACATAAGTGTCCTCAGCGGCATGGACCTGCACTGTTCCGCCATATGAAAATGCTGTCTGCGCAGCCATTCCGGCGGTCAGCAATAATGCCAAATACTTTTTCTTTTTCATACTTTTCCTTTCTCTTTCATTGTTTTGGTTTACATGAGTACTAGAAATTTATCATATTTGTACAAAAATGTCATTATGTTTTATTTATTTTCGTCGTTTTCACAATAAATATTTTTCAAAAAAAGCCATAACCGCTTATTTATGAAACGATTATGGCTTTCTCATATAACAATTTTCTTCTGTTTCTTATTCTATAGGCAAATTATCCACAAAAAGAGGTGTTTTCCTTTCTGAAAAAATGCACAAAACATTCTGTTTCTATCTGTTTTTTCAAATCACAAACTGATTTTCTATCCTGTTTTTTGCATTGCCCTTCTAATCCCAAATGTATTTTCTTAATACGCTCTTCCCCAGTAAACCATATGTTTCGCAGGTTTTCCGCAGCAGATACATACATCTGAAAGATGTTCTTCTTCCATAGGGATACATCTTGATGTCACGCCGCCTGTCTGTGCTTTGATCTCATCTTCACAAGCTTCGTCTCCGCACCACATTGCTTTTACGAAACCTTTCTTTTCAGAAACGGCATCTTTCATCTCATCCATCGTCACCGCCGAGCTGATATGATCGTCAAGGAATGCTTTTGCTTTTGCATAAAGATCTTTCTGGATCGTCTCAAGAATCTCACTGAGTTTCGTTGTGATCTCATCGATTGCCACAACGATCTTCTCTCTTGTATCACGGCGCACAACTACAACCTGTCCGTTTTCAATATCTTTCGGTCCGATCTCAATACGGGTCGGAATTCCAAGCATCTCCTGCTCGCTGAACTTCCATCCCGGACTCTTTTCAGAATCATCGATCTTCGCACGATATCCCGCTTTATTAAGAGCATCAAGAAGTTCATTTGCCTTATCAAGAACGCCTTCTTTATGCTGTGCGATCGGAATAACTCTTGTCTGTACCGGAGCAATTCTCGGCGGAAGCACAAGGCCGCTGTCATCACCGTGAACCATGATGATCGCACCAATAATTCTCGTAGACAGACCCCATGACGTCTCATACACACTGTGAAGTTCATTATTCTTATCTGCATATTTAATGTCAAATGCATCCGGGAATGAATTTCCGAAGAAATGACTTGTAGCTGACTGCAGCGCCTGTCCATCATGCATCAGAGCCTCGATCGTATAAGTATCCTGTGCTCCCGCAAACTTCTCACTCTCTGTTTTTCTTCCCGCTACAACCGGAATTGCAAGGTCTTCTTCTACAAAATCTTTATATACTTTCCACATTAATTTTGTACGTTCTTCTGCCTCTTCATATGTTGCATGGATCGTATGTCCTTCCTGCCAGAGAAATTCTCTTGAGCGAAGGAACGGTCTTGTCGTTTTCTCCCAACGGAGAACCGAACACCACTGATTCCATACTTTCGGAAGATCTCTGTAAGACTGAACCGTCTTGCTCCACACATCACAAAACAGAGTTTCGGATGTCGGACGAATACAGAATCTTTCCTGAAGCGGTTCTGTTCCGCCGTGTGTCACCCATGCAACTTCCGGTGCAAATCCTTCAATGTGATCTTTTTCTTTCTGTAAAAGACTCTCCGGGATCAAAACCGGAAGATAAACATTTTCCACACCCGTGTCTTTAAAACGTTTATCAAGATCAGACTGAATATTTTCCCAAATCGCATATCCGTTCGGAAGATAATTCAAACATCCTTTTACCCCTGAATAATCACACAATTTTGCTTCCCGCACAACATCTGTATACCACTGTGCGAAATCTTCGTCTCTCGATGTGATCGACTGTACAAGTTTCTTTTCTTTTGCCATCTTCTTACCTCATTTCCTAAATCATTTTTACTTTCTGGTTTTTTAATTTCCTTCAAAGCCATGCAAAAACGCCGAGACGCTCTTCCCCCGCAAGGGACCGAGCATCTCGGCGGTACCACCCTTATTAACACTACAGACAACTTGTCTGTGACTGTTCTCTCTTTTCTCTTTAACGCAGAGATACGCTGTATTTTCATACAGAGCTCCGGAGCCGGTTCTATGTGTTCCTGCAAAGGCTCTCACCAGCCGCCTTCTCTCTGCCGCATTCCTCACATATACTATTCTCTTTCATCGCCTGTTTGCAACTGTGATTTTACCCAAAAATCATCCGAATGTCAACCGAAACATGATCCAGACTTTATCCGTGAAGCTGAAGAAGTTTCCCTTTCAGTTCCTGTTCCATATTGCGAAGCTCCGCCTCAGCCGCCTGACGTTTCTCCCGACCTTCACGCTGGATCGCCATCACTTCGTCTAATGTAGCGATCAACGATTCGTTTGTCGCCTTAAGCGTCTCGATGTCCACAATACCCCGCTCGGACTGACGAGCCGTTTCCGTCGTTGCCATCTTTAATTTCTCTGCATTCCTCTTCAAAAGCTCGTTCGTCACATCCGTGACACGACGCTGTGCTTCTGCCGCCTGAGTCGAATGCTCCACTCCAAGTGCAAGAACCATCTGACTCTTCCAAAGAGGGATCGTATTCACAATCGTAGACTGAATCTTTTCAACCATCATTGTATCATTATTCTGAACAAGACGGATCTGCGGCGCCGTCTGAATCGAAATCATTCTTGTCAGTTCAAGATCATGGATCTTCTTCTCAAACCGAATGCACATCTCGTCCAAATCTTTCGCCGCCTGCGCATCCTCCGGCAGTCCTGATGCCTGTGCCTTGCTCATCAGATCCGCAAGCTGTGTCCGCTTCACTTCCGCAAGCTTCTTCTTTCCGGCAAGAATATACATAGATAATTCTTTAAAATATGTCAGATTCAATTCATACATTTTATCAAGAAGCGCCGTATCTTTCATAAGCTGTACCTGATGCTTCTCCAAGGCTTTCACAATCTCATTGACGTTCGTCTCGGCTTTTGCATATTTCGCTTTCATCGAATCAATTTTGTTCGATGCTTTCTTGAATATACCTAAAAATCCTTTTTCTTCTTCCTCCTCGTCAAAGCTTTTCAGCTGCGTCACAACTCCGGTAAGAAGATCCCCCACCTCTCCGAGATCCTGCGCCTTCACATTATCCAAAGCCGATTCGGAAAAATCTGCCATCTTCTTCTGTGTTCCTGCTCCGTACTGAAGGATCAGCGAAGAATTCGTCAGATCGATCTGCTTTGCAAACGCCTCCACTGTCTGACGTTCTTCCTCTGTCAAAATGCTGTCGTCCAACTCAGCTTCTTCTGCCTGCTGCACGACCGGAGGTTCTTTCTTATCCGCCGTCTGAAACGGATCTAACGTCAATGTCGGAGTGGTATCTAAATCTTTAAACTCTGTTCCCATATCTTTCTCTCCTTTTCCACTTCTTTATTCAGCCTTAGCTTATTTATCTCCGCTTGTCATTTCCCGAACTTCTTTTTCGCTTTATTCTGTGCGCATCTTCTTTCTGTCTTACCCTATTGTGCACACATCTCTTCCCATCTTATTTTCTTCTGTGTGCATCTTGTCTTATCTTGCTCTGCGCGCTTTTACTTCCTGATCTCGTCCTCCGTAAGACCTTCCTGCGCCAACATCGTATTCAGCACAGAAATATCTGACGATACGTCCCACGCCGTATCCTGAAAAAGATCGTCCAACAGTTTTTCAAAAGCTACGTTAAGGGTATCGATCGTCTTTTCAATCTCCTCCTTCGAAGAAATGATATTTTCTCCCTGCACCGGCTGTGCATCCAGATCTTCATACGCCTGCAGCAGTTTCATTGTCATCGGAAGGTAATAATCCATCAATTTTCGAATATCACTGACCGTGTCAGGTTTCTGCTCTACCCTGTCAAAGATTCTGTCTACAAGCATTTCCATACGGGCAATCTTCTCCGAAATCTCTTCTCCGGGTATTGCGTCATTCGCCGCTCTGATCGCATGCACATACGCATCGCCTGCTTCGATGATCTTCTGCACTTCCGGAGAAAGTTTGGAAAATTCTGCCTTTTCTTTTGCCGCTCTTTCTTCTTTTTCTTTCTTCTCCTGACGCGTTCTCTCCATAAGCGCCGTATATTGACGATACGCTTCATTGCTCGTCATAAGGCAGGTTTCCTGCTCATCAAGATGCCCTTGTCTGAACCAGCCTTTTTTAATCATTTTTTTCAGATCTTTCACAACTGCTTTCCCCGAACGTCCGCTGCGCTGTGCAAGCTCTTTCACATCACAATACTCTCTGACATCAAGCATTTTCACATATTTCCCAAAACGGCTTACCGCGCATGCATTTACCGTCCCGGCAATTCCCATCCCGGCAAATGCAACGGCAAAACCGCCCATCACCGCCGCCATAACATTTATCTCTGTTTGCCATCCGGTAACAGAACTGCCAAGCAGAAGCATCAGACCGATGATCAAAGTAACAATCATCCCAAGATATCCTGTAATCGCGAGGAAGATGCCGCCGACCTTTATCGCCGTTCCTTTCAGATAAAGAATCTTTTCTCTCTGTACAGCATTCGGATTTTGTGCAAAGCTGCCTGCCGAACCCATTCCCTGATTCTGCGCGAAACCGCCTGCCTCGCCTTGATTTCTAAACGGCGGGGTATTTCCCGCCTGTCTCTGACGCCGGGCAAAGCCGCCTGTCGTTTGATTTTGTCTTCTCGCGAAATTATCTGCCGCAGCGTTCATCGCGTCATTGCCATATCGGATCCCATTTTTTAATCCTCTGGAAATTTCTCCCATAGCGCGACCGATTGTATCTGTCACATTTTGATTTAACCGCCCGTAATTTTGATGATCGATCGCATCTTGAATTGTTCGATTCAATTCATCCAACGATCTTTCCCACTCATTATTTATCATGAATTTCCTCCTTAAAGGGTTGACCTGAAAATTCTTTTATATGATAATCAGTTTAGCCGTAACACATTGAAAAGTCAATAATACGAAGGAGCGAAAATAAGACAAATGATAAAAAATACAGCCCCGATCATTTTATATGAAGACGAACAGATCATCGTCTGCCATAAACCCGCCGGCACGCCCACCCAAAGCGCTCGTATCGGAACTGCCGACATGGAAAGTCTACTCAAAAATCACCTTTTTACTTCTCAGAAATTTCACCGTACAAAATCAGGCGAACCATATCTTGCAGTCATTCACCGACTCGACCAGCCAGTAGAAGGGATTCTCGTCTTTGCGAAAACCCCGGCTGCAGCAAAAGAATTAAACCGGCAGCTCTCCTCCGACGGATTCGGGAAATATTATCTTGCCGCAGTGACAGGCATCCCCAAACCGCCGGAAGGAACTCTTGAAGATTATCTTATCAAAAACGCCCGCACAAACAGTTCCTCTGTCTGTGCAAAGACAACTTCCGGAGCGAAACTTGCCAGACTGCACTACCGCACCGTTGAAGTGTATGACGTTTCCTCCCTTGTCGAAATTCACCTTGACACAGGCAGACATCATCAGATTCGCGTACAAATGGCACATTTTGGACACCCCCTCATAGGCGATCGCAAATACGGCAGAGAAATCGATCATCCGATCATCGCCTCTCAGACTTCGGTAAAACGTTTTCAAGCCGGACAGCTTCATCTCTGTGCTTACAAATTAACATTCCGCCACCCAAAAACAGGCAAGATGATGGAATTTCAAATCTGAACCTCCAATAACAAAAGGGGCGATGCACTTACGCGCATCGCCTCTTTTATTTCATATCCTCTTCATCTTACGAATCGAATCTTTTTATTTCACTCTTTTTCTTCTAAAGAATGTTACTGCCGCAATTCCGCCTGCTGCCAGAAGCATCATCAAATATCCTGCGATATTTGCGCTGTCTCCTGTAACAACTGCTGTGTTGCTGCCATTTCCACTGTTACCAGCGTTTCCACTGTTGCCGCCGTTTCCGCCCGGTGTCGGATTCGGGTTCGGCTGCGGTTCAGGTTCAGGAGTTGTGTCTTTTGCAAGACCTTCATACGCTGCCTGCAATGCTGCTTTCGCTGCATCTATCTCAGCCTGTGTTGCTTTTTCATTTGTAAGAACCTTTTCTGCCTCTGTACGAGCTTTATCAAATGCAGTCCAGCTGTCTTTCGTATAACCGTCGGCTTTGATATCTTTATACTGATTGTAAAGATTCTGCAGTCCGCTCTTATCAGGTTTACCCGGTGTCGGTTCTTCTTTCTCAAGTGATTTATATGCCATCTCAAGCTCTGCCACTGCCGCCTGCACATCTCCTACTGTTGCTTTTTCATCTTTCAGAACTTTCTCTGCCTTATCAAGTGCGGCAGCAAAGTCCAGCCAACTGCTTTCCGTATAACCATCCGGTTTCGTATCTTTATACTGATTGTAAAGATTCTGCAGTCCGCTCTTATCTACATCGCCCGGTTCTGGATCATTCTTAACAAGCGCTTCGATTGCCGCCTGCAAATCTGACACAGCCTGATTTACATTATCCTGCGTTGCATCTGCGTCACCAAGAACGCTCTTCGCTTCTCTAAGAACGCGAGAGAATGCTGCCCAACTATCCGCTGTATAATCCTCACCCTTCAATGCATCTGCCTGATCGCAAAGTGCCTTTAACGCTGTTTTATCCACTTCGCCCGGTGTCGGAGTCTCATTTTTCGCGAGTGCGTTATGTGCTGTCTGTAATGCTGTCAAAGCCTCGCCTGCTGCTGCGTTTGTTGTATCTTTCGCTTCGATGAGAGCTTTCGCTTCATCCATCTTCGCTTCGTATACTACCCATGAATCTGCTGTGTAGTCCGCTTTATTCAAGTTTTCTTCCACATAGCTGTCATAGAGCGCTTTCAGATCTGCTGTTGTGCTCTTTCCGTAGAAACGGATCTCTGCCATACTTGCCCATCTGTTCTGCTTCTCTGCTTCAAGAACTTTAAACTCTACATATCTTACATCGCTTGATACGAATGCAGTCTGCTGGTACTGGTCTCTGTTCAGAAGAACATTGTTTCCATCATGATCAAACTCAAATACTCCTACAGATGTAAGGTTATCTTTTTCACTTCCTACGAAGATCTCAGCTTTCATGATATCTCCGTTTGTCGTTCCCTGACGAGCAAGGAACGTAATATCTGTCAGATTGTACATTCCGCCAAGATCGAAGTTCAGGCTCTGCGGAAGTTTATGTTTGTTGTAATCTGTATGCCAGTAGTTCTCCTCGTTTCCGTCAAGCACATTCGTTGCAAGTCCGTCTTCAAGTGTATCCGGGTCACATTCACTTGTTGCCGTTACTTTAATTCCTTTTGAGTCAAGCAGTGTGCTTTCATCAACCGGACGGAATGCAAGACCGTCGATTGCATCGTAAATTGCTGTCTGTGCTCCAAGTACCTGATTCTTCGTATATTCGCCCTGAAGGAGCGCTTCTGCCGCTTCTACTGCCGCTTTCAGCGGGGCATAGCTTTCTTCTGTATAAACAGACGGCTGATAATTACGAGCTTTTGCAAGCGCCTCATTCAGTCCTGAAATATCAACACCTGCTTTTACTGTAATTTCGTAAGTTGCTTTTACATCTTTGTTTCCTGCCGCTGCCAGTGTGATCGTGCTCTTTCCTTCTTTCATCGCTCTCGCTTTGTAAACCGGATAGCCGTTTTCATCTGCCAGTGTAAGGATCTTCACAACATCTTCATTTGAGCTTTCTGCTGTAAAGAATTTGTTTGTTGCATTGTCCGGCTGAACTGTTGCATTGATGTCTGCCAGTGTTCCGACATACATCTCTGTCCCATTATTCGGATCTGCCGTAATTCCTGTAACCGGTATGTTTGACGTATTAGACAGTTCAAGTTCTGCAAGTGTGAGCATGTTCTTCACATCACTTGTTGATTTTGCATCTAAGAATGTAATCTGAACTTCTTTTACCGCCTTGTCTCCTGTAAATTCAAATGTATATTTCTCCTGTTTTGTTTCAAACTTGATCTCGTCTGATGATGTATCATCTGTATAGATCAGTTTTGCAGATACTTTATTCAAGTAACCGTTTCCTTCATTTGCATTCGATACGACTACTTTGTTCAATGCTTCCGGATTCTTTAATGCAAGATGCATTGTTGTCGGAAGGATGATGTAGTCCGGAAGCTTTCCGTCTACATGGTTGGATGAAATGTCCCACTTAAACTCAAAATCACGCCCGAATGTTCCATCAAACAGTCCATTGTAATTATTCTGCTGGATCAGTTTATTTACATTCGGATCATCTGCGCTATCTTCTGTGAGTTTCTCATTTGTCATTGTAATGTTGAAATCATTCTGAGCGAATTTCTTCTCTGTTGCCGGAACGTCCGGAATCGCAACATCTGTGTTAACCTCTGACTCGATCGTGCTGTAATTCGGTCCGATGAGTGTTACTTTAGAAAGGTCGATCACGTTCTTGTCTTCCGTTGAAATATTGTCTTTCGCCTTCATTGTAATTGTAGCAAGCACATCACTTCCGGCATAAAGGTTCTTATCTCCGCGGTTTGCATATGCAAGGTTCACATATGCTCCATCATCATATACTTTATTCACTGTCAGATTTTCCATCTGTGCAAGAAGCGGTGATGCTTCGCAGGAGACGAACTCAACTTTATTTTTATCATAGTTGATCACCTGTCCGAATGCGTTAAGTCCTGCTACATTCTGTGCGTAAACATCGATTGTAAACGTCTCGCCCTTCTTCACGTTTGCACTGCTTGCAAGAAGCATAGCTTCTCCTGAAACGCTGTCTGTCTTCTTCGTTCCTCCGTCTAACTGGAACATTGTGAAAGCATAATCATATACATCATAGATATTATTCATATTGATGTCGCCGTAACGGCTCTTGATCTGATCTACAAACAGACTATCTTTTTCACATGTGCCAAGATAGTTTTTCATGTTCGTATAATCGCCGTCACTAACTGTCTCTGCTTTATTTGTACTTCCGACAGCAAACGCTCCCGTATTTTCTTTCTTATACACTTTAATCTCGCTTGCTGCAAAGAAATTTCCAACTGATTCAAGCGGTGTAAAGCGGATATAACGGGCTCCACAATTCAGATCACCCATCACTTTCGTGTCAGCATTTCCTTCCCATGTGTACTCTTTCGCCTCTGACCAGTGTATTCCGTCAAGACTTGTCTCGAGTTTCATCTTCTTAACTGTTCCGTTGCCTGCATCATCACGCGGGTAATATTCGATCTTATCGATCTCGTATGCTTTTCCGTAATCTACAGTAAGCGTCTGACCGATCGCATTTCCGTCTGAATGGAAACCGCCGTCACTTTTCTGGAATGTTCTGTCGAATGCCAAGTCCGCATTATGATTTCCATAAATTCCACCTGTCCATGTGATCGTCTGCGGTGTCGGAGTGTCTTTCCACGGATCTTCTGCTGACTGGAATGTCTTTTCTTCACTCCATTCAGAATATCCTTCTGCATTTCTTGAGCGTACTTTATACTTGTGCTCTGAGTGATATCCAAGATCTGTATGTGTATAAGTCTGAACATCTCCTACAGCAAACACAACTCCGTCAATAAGCAGTTCATAAGATGTCGCGTCAGCAACTTTATCCCATGTCATTGTAATGCTTGTCGGTGTCTTCGCTTCCACATTTTCCGCCAAAGTCGGCACTTGCAGGTTCTTATTCACCTGATCTTTCGGAAGTTTTCCGTCGTTTTCAAATCCTTCAAGCACTAATGTCTGAGCAACGTTCTTTGCATCTGCCTGTGCGAATTTCACATACAGCTTCGGTGTTCTCTTCACATCTTTTACAAGGTTTGCGATCTCTGTTTCAGCTTCGGATGCATATGTCTCGATTGCCGGAGACTCATCGTAGAAGTAAACCGCTTTGCCTGCCTCTGCTTTCTTTGCATCAAAATCTGCTTTGCTATTTACTTCTTCAAGCGTTAATGTATCGTTTCCGTTTTTGGCTGTAACTTTTGCAGGTTTCTTAGATACGTTTACAACAAATGTTGTGTTTTTATCTTTCTTGTATCCTGTATAGTTTCCTGTTGATTTCTCAGCAGTAAGTGTTGCTGTTCCGTCTTTTACTTCAGACGTATATTTTGTAGATACGTGATCGCCGTAAGAAGTCTTTGTAACTTTTCCATAGTCGCCTTCTTCTTTCAGATCATTCTCTACGAATTTTCCGTCGTCTTCAAACATGGTATAAGATGATTTTCCATCCGGCCAGAATTCGACGATGCGGTTTGCTTTATCAATCTTATCCGGTGTATTGTTTTCTTCCCACATCGGAATGATCGCGCCGTTTTTCACGAATACAGGAAGTTTCCAAAGCGGAGCTGCAAAGTTATTAAGAACCTGTCCGCCCTGATACTGCTCGCCTGTAAAGTAGTCGATCCAAACCTCTTTTGAATCCGGGAGGTAGATGTCATTTCTCACATCATTTCCCTTATCGTCAGCAGCCGTATTCTTATAAATCGGAGCTACAAGAAGATCGGAACCGAGCATGTACTGATACTGCATTGCTTTTGAACTTGCATAAGTATCTTCCGGATACTCAAGGAACATCGCTCTAATAAGCGGCAGTCCTGTATCTCCGTTTCCTGTATCAATGTTAGCCGCTGAAGCCGCTCCTGTGTAGATGTACGGAAGGAGCTGTGCTTTCGTCTTCATATACATACGGTTGATTCCTGTATACGGATCACCGAATACATACGGCATCTTCGCATAAGTTCCCCAGCCATCCATGTTAAGCATAAGCGGTGTAAATGATTTCCACTGATAATCTCTTGTAGCGATCAGCTGATTTCCACCAAAGATACCGTCCATATCACTTCCTATGTTCGGGTTACCGCTAAGAGACGTTCCAATATATGTCGGAATGTGGAAGCGGATGTATTCCCACTCGCCGCCGTACTGGTCGCCTGTCCAGATACCGCTGTAACGCTGAGATCCTGCCCATCCATCAAGGGAAATAATGTTCGGACGTACTTTTCCTTCTGTTGTAGCAATGTCGTAAGCCGTCTTTACACCATCAAGCTGCATGGAATATCCATGTCCAACCCAAGCAACGTCTGTTTTCAGTGTAGAAACGCCGCCGACTCCAACTTCGTTTTTGAAGTCACGAAGGAGCTGCCACTCTGTTCCCGAATTCGAGTCCGGTGTCAGATAACTCTGTGTCCAAAGTCCTGTAGCCACACCTTTACTATTAGCATATTCTGTAAACTCTTTCAGATTCTGTACGTTCGCTGCAACTGCTGCCAAACGCTCGGCAGAACTGCTTCCGTCTGCATTAACTCCTCCTGTCATACCGTAACCGTTCTGTCCGTATCCTGCGCCGTATCCATCGTTCGGAAGGAAGTATCCGAGCGGCATATCATACTTGATATAATCATCAATCACCTGTCTTGCAGAATACTTATACGGAGTTTCTACTTTCGGATATTTTTCAATGCTGACCGTCGGTTTCGTACCGTTCAAAGACTCGATATTCATTCCGTCCTGCGGTTTATATCCTGTAGACATTCCACTCTCATATGTTGTTGTTCCTGCACTTGTAGACGACTCATTTCCTTTAATCGTCCATCCCTTTCCGCCCGGTTGATCTGACCAGGAGTCACGGTTGTATGCATTCAGATGTCCTTCATAGAATGCATATTCAGGAAGCAGCACCGGATTACCTGTTACATGGTAATATTCGCTTAAGAGTTCCTGTGTTTTCTCTGTCACATTTTTTCCGTCAGATACAAAGTAATAAGCGTCAAGTTCGCCTTCTTTGTGAGTTGCCGTTACAGTATCTCCTTCGCTCTTTCCAAAGTCATATTTACCATCTGCGAATGTGTTTCTCAACACACCATATCCGTTTGTCGTATAGTAGAACGGATTCGGAGATGCAACTCCGCCATCTGTCCAGTTACTTTCATTTGCAATATTGATCGACTCGCCTGTATGTACAAATCTTCCGTTCTGCGTACCGCCGCCGTAGAAGTTCTCACCCTCATTTTTCTTAAGAGTCTGTACTGTTGCAGAATTTGAAATAGACAACGCCTCTTTCTCTTCCATAACGACAGTGTCGCCGCTCAAAACTTTCATCTTCGCTGTAGCTTTGTCAAACTCAACGGAAACAGATCCACTCTTGATTGTGATCTTTCCGTCTTTGTCCGAAATATCAGCCTTCGGATGCGAATAGTTTGAAGACGCATCTGAATACTGCTGAATTCTTCCGACATGAGACTTTGATTTTGCAGTTGCATACTCTGAGAACTCCCCGCTTGGGTCTACGTTATATCTGAAGATCCCGTCTTCAAGAAACGTAAGCTGTGCCGTAACGCCGCCATTAAATTTTACAACAACGATATTGTCTTTGCTGCCCTTTTCTGCCGACTCGACGCTTGTCAGCTTACCAGCAAACTCTTCCGCGGCTTTCGCCGGTATCGGCGGAAATGCTGTAAGCACCATGCCAAGCGCCGTTACAGTTACTGCTGCTCTCTTGCCTGCTCCTTTCATTTTCTTGGTCCATTTCATCTTTTTCTTTTTCCTCCTTTTCCCCAGGCAAATTGTGAAAAATCATCAATTTTACCTTTAATCAATTTATTATATAATCATTTTCAACAAATGTATTTATACAAATCATTCCTGATTTGTATTTTTTTACATTTCTTCCCATCTTACAATCACTCTTTTCAGGAATTTTCAACACCTCCAAAGCTTCTGTCGATTTTTTCATTCGCAAAAAATCCTTTTTCCATGTATTCTCGGACCACCTTTTTATAAGATTCTCAAACAGGGGAGAGCTGATAATTCTGCACCATTTCCATAAACTCCGAAGAGGCATGTTTTCATTGATCGTAGACTGATGCTCGCTCTGTGAGCAGAGCTGCTATAACATACATATCATCCAAAAACATTGACATATTTTACAAAATAAAGAGAAACCGGATTCGCTTCAGCGTCTCCGATTTCTCTTCATCTCATTGTGATTTTTCACTGTAATGATGAGTCTCTTCCAACATCATATCCTTCACTTTCATCAAACGGATCTGTGTACTTCTTTCGTTCTCATCCAGTTTCATCGTAATATATTTTATACTTTGTTCCGTCTCCGGAATGATCACATGCTCAAGGGCATTGACGCGACGTCTCGTCTTCTCGATCTCTGCCGCCATAAGCTGGCAGGCTTTCTCACATTCAGCAAGACGGATCATATCCGGAAGTACATCTGCAAGTGATTTTACCGCCCCGTCCAAATCTCCTGACGTAAAGGCAAAGCCATAAGAATAAATATCATTTTCATCCGCAGTTCTCGTTTTATACTGAAATGTCGGAATATCTACACTCATAACATTTTTCTCTCCGGCTTCCAAATTCACTTCCTGCTTCGGCGCCATCAGCGCAGTATTAAGCGCCGCTTCTGACATTCCCGCTTTCGCGATCACGAAGTTTTTATTTGCAGAACGGATACCCGCTTCCACTTTTTTACGCACTTCCATGTTTTCCCGCACAAGATCAAGGTACTGACGCATCAGTTCATCACGCTTATCTTTCAGAAGCTTGTGACCGCGAATTGCCGTAATCCGCTTCTTCTTAAGCCGCGTCAACTCCATTCTGGTCGGATTCACCTGTTTTGCCGCCAAAATTCTACCTCCTTTTCCCAGCTACACAGCACAAACAAGTTCTACTCTGCGTAATACTGATCCAAATATTTATCATCAATACGTTTCAATTCGGTTCTTGGCAGCATCCTGAGCAATTTCCAGCCGATATCAAGCGTTTCTTCAATACTTCTGTCTGTATTATATCCCTGCGATACATATTCTGCCTCAAAAGCATCTGCGAATTTTGCATACATTAAATCGATTTCCGTCAGCGCAGCCTCTCCCAGAATAACCATCAGCTCTTTCGCATCTTTTCCACGCGCATAGGCAGAGAAAAGCTGGTTCATCGTATTCGAGTGATCCGCTCTCGTTTTGCCCTCTCCGATTCCTTTATCTTTCAGACGGGAAAGGGATGGAAGGACATCGATCGGAGGTGTTACTCCTTTTCTGTAAAGGTCACGGCTCAAGATGATCTGACCTTCTGTAATATATCCTGTCAAGTCAGGGATCGGATGTGTTTTATCATCTTCCGGCATCGTCAGGATCGGGATCATCGTAATACTTCCCTTCTTGCCGTTCTGTCTTCCTGCTCTTTCATAAATAGAAGCCAGATCTGTGTACATATATCCCGGATATCCGCGGCGTCCCGGTACTTCTTTACGGGCAGCGGACACTTCACGAAGCGCATCTGCATAGTTTGTAATATCTGTCAGGATAACAAGTACATGCATCTCTTTTTCAAAGGCAAGATATTCAGCGGCTGTAAGCGCCATCTTCGGCGTTGCGATACGCTCGATCGCCGGGTCATTTGCAAGATTGATAAACAGAACCGTTCTGTCAAGCGCTCCTGTCTCTCGGAAACTTTCCACGAAGAAGTTCGATTCCTCAAACGTAATACCCATAGCAGCGAATACTACGGCAAAATTCTCATCTGTGCCAAGTACTTTCGCCTGTCTCGCGATCTGAGCCGCAAGCTGCGCATGAGGCAGTCCTGATGCAGAGAAGATCGGCAGTTTCTGACCACGGACAAGCGTGTTCAGTCCGTCAATAGCAGAAACTCCTGTCTGAATAAATTCTTCCGGATAACATCTTGCCGCCGGATTCATCGGCAGACCGTTAATATCCATACGGGCATCCGGCAAGATTTCCGGACCGTCATCGATCGGTCTTCCAAGTCCGTCAAATACACGGCCAAGCATATCTTCTGATACGCCAAGCTCCATGCTTCTTCCAAGGAAACGCACCTTACTGTTGGAAAGGTTGATTCCTGTCGCGCTTTCAAACAACTGAACAAGCACGTCGCTTCCGTTGACTTCCAGTACTTTACATCTTCTAGTTTCTCCGCCTGCAAGCTCGATCTCTCCAAGCTCGTCATAAGTTACGCCTTCTACGCCGCGCACAAGCATCAGCGGTCCGGCTACTTCCTGTATGGTTCTATACTCTTTCGGCATTTAGCGGTCCTCCTTTACAAATGCGTTGGCAATCTGAGCGCCTAATTCCTCGTCTACTTTTGCAAATTCTGTGTCAAGCGCATCTTCCTTCACATATTTGAAACGTCCAATCTGTTCGCGAACCGGCATTGAGATCAGCTTCTGAAGCGATGCCCCTTTTCCAAGCGCCTCAACAGATTTTTCATAAAATGCATTCACTAACTTCATCATCATATGCTGTTTCTTCAAAGACGTATAAGTGTCTACTTCATGGAAAGAGTTCTGATGAAGGAAGTCTTCACGGATCGATCTCGCAGCTTCCATTTTCAAACGGTCTGTCGGAGAAAGTGCATCCATTCCGACCATCTTT
>CAJLUP010000015.1 GCA_905209865.1 uncultured Lachnospiraceae bacterium | reverse complement strand
GACGAAGATTTGAACCGGATTATCTTTTGTTTCTTCAGGTATGTAAGGACGGAGGGTTTGAACAGCTTCAAGTTTTTATTGAACCGAAAGGGACACATTTATTGCCTGTGGACAAGTGGAAAGAAGAGTTTTTACTGGAAATGCAAAATCAGTTGGTTCCGGTTGTTCAAATAGCGGATGATAATAATTATAAGATATGGGGGCTGCATTTCTTTAACAGGAAAGAGCGGCAAAAGGAGTTCGGCAGTGATATGGACCGGCTGACTGCTTATGCAGAAGAAATTTAGATTCAGTGGAGGTGACTATGCGTATTATTAATCCAAGAGAAAGACTTTCTCCCGAAGACTATCTTTATCTGTTTTGGTTTGAAAAAAATATCAAGCGGTGCAGAGATTGATTATGCGGATTTTCAGCCTA
Organism: uncultured Lachnospiraceae bacterium; assembly: GCA_905209865.1. Lineage (GTDB taxonomy): Bacteria > Bacillota > Clostridia > Lachnospirales > Lachnospiraceae > Mediterraneibacter. The sequence continues at coordinate 25,164 of CAJLUP010000015.1, read as the reverse complement.
CGGAATCTTTGATCTACAGATATAATGACTATGTAAAGACATGGAACGACCGGTTTTTGGCGGATCCGATTCATTATGAAAAACCTGTTGACTGGGATGTCTCTCGTAAAAAAACACCTTATTTTAAGGGGAAACTTCAGGCCGGACATGAATTTGAAGTGTGGGTTGAACAAGAATTTGCAAAATATGGGGTTGAGCTTGGCAGCTTTTTTGATGAAGAGGGACAGTACTCTGGCGAAAATGAATTTGGTTTAGAGATCAAACATGACATGAAACTGGCAAAGACAGGGAATATCTATATAGAATATCAGGAACGGCTGCGAAATAATCTTCCGTGGACAAATAGCGGAATTTTGAAAGAAGATAATACAAAATACTGGATTATCGGAAACAGCGCCGAATACTATATATTTTTAAAACAGGATTTGTACAGGCTGTATTGGCAGTTAACCGAATCTCCGATATCTCTTCCGGGGTGCAGGTTTGTTCGGGAGCTTGAAAATGGAACTTCAAAAGGCTTTATAATAAACAGAGAGAAAGCGAAAGAAATCAGTTTTGCTTCATCAATATCGGAGTTTATAAGCAAGATAAATACAAAATATTATGCCAACGGTTACTATGTCCATGGCAGAAGGGACTGCCTTTATATCGCAAATAAACCCGAAGATGCGCTCTGCGTCTTCGATTCGCTGGAGGAAGCTTTGAGAGCCGGGTATAAGAAATGTACGCAAGATTCCTGCTTTAAGAAGTGAGAGACAGCGGTTGTGAAAGGGGAGAAGTGAAAAATGTATATAGCAGATCTTCATATCCATTCTCGATATTCTTATGCAACAAGTAAGACATGTACGCCGGAATTGCTCGATCTGTGGGCAAGGAGAAAAGGGATCCATATTGTAGGAACCGGTGATTTTACCCATCCGGCGTGGCGGGAAGAACTTCGGGAGAAACTGACTCCGGCAGAAGACGGCTTGTATGTATTGAAAGAAGAATACAGGCTTCGTGACGAGGCGCAGGGAAAACGAATTGGTGCGTATGGGAACAAGGAGAAGGAGATGATTCCGCGTTTTGTCGTAAGCGGTGAGATCAGTTCTGTGTACAAAAAAGAAGGTCGTTCGCGGAAGGTGCACAGTCTCGTTCTCCTTCCCGATCTGGAGGTGGCGGAACGGATCGCAGACCGCCTTGCTTTGATTGGAAATCTTTGTTCGGACGGGCGTCCTACGCTCCGACTGGATTGTCGGGATCTGATTGAGCTGACACTTGATGAGTGCGGGGAAGCTGTTTATATTCCGGCGCACATATGGACGCCGCATTTTTCGGTGTTCGGTGCATTTTCGGAATTTCGGACTCCAAAGGAGTGTTTTGGAGATATGACGGCTTATGTATATGCAATGGAAACAGGTCTTTCGTCCGATCCGGTCATGAACCGCAGAGTGTCTGTTTTGGATGACTATCGGCTTATTTCTAATTCGGACGCCCATTCTCCCGGGAATTTAGGAAGAGAAGCGACGCTTTTTGATATCGGACTCTCTTATAGAGAACTGGCAGAAGCGCTGCGGACAGGGAACGGACTGGGCGGAACGATTGAATTTTATCCGCAGGAGGGAAAGTACCATTTGGACGGACATCGCAAATGCGGCGTTTGTTTTACTCCGGCAGAAACGGCGGCTCATGGCGGGATCTGTCCGGTGTGCGGGCGTAAGGTGACGGAAGGAGTAGCGAATCGGATCGAGGAGCTGGCAGACAGGTCGGAAGAGGAGGCTAAGGCTGTCGCATTAAAAAAAGAGACATATGAACATTTGATCCCTTTAAGAGAAGTCGTTGCCCTGGCGGACGGATTTGCTCCGAAAGGCAAACGTGCTGAGAGGGAATATATGCGGCTTCTTGTGGAACTTGGTTCAGAATTTGAAATATTAAGAGAGATGCCGGCTGAACAGATCGGGTGCGTTGCCGGCGAAGCTGTTCAATCTCTGATTGACAAAATAAGGAATGAGCAGATAAAATGGAACCCCGGATTTGATGGAGAGTATGGAACAATCCGCCCGGGTGTGATACAATAAACAGTAAGCTTCGAGGGGAGCAAATGATGGAAGAAGATCGGGGCGGATGCAAGGGATTCTGCTTCGAAATGATAAAGGAGAGAATGTATGAAACTGGGAGAGAAACAAGTTCTGACCGTTGTGAAGATCGTGGATTTCGGCGTGTATCTCGGTAATGATGAAGAGCGGGTGCTTCTGCCGAAAAAGCAGGTGCCGGAAGGAATTGAACCGGGAGATCCGATCGAGGTGTTTCTGTATAAGGATTCCTCAGATCGTATGATCGCAACTACAAATGAACCGAAACTCACACTTGGAAAAACGGCGGTGCTTGAAGTGGCAGACGTCGGAAGAGTCGGTGCGTTTTTGGATTGGGGGTTGGAGAAAGATCTGCTGCTTCCTTTCAAAGAACAGACAGAAAAGGTAGAAAAAGGCGATCGTTGTCTTGTGAGTCTGTATATAGATAAGAGCGGGAGATTGTGTGCAACGATGAAAGTTTATCAGCTCCTTCGGACGGATTCGCCGTACAAGAAAGGGGATATGGTCAGCGGAACGGTATATGAACTGAGTCGTGATTTCGGTGTGTTTGTTGCTGTGGATGATCAGTATTCGGCAATGATCCCGAAGCGGGAAGTTTACGGAAAGATGTATATCGGGCAGCAGGTTGAGGCGAGGGTGACGGCTGTGAAGGCAGACGGAAAACTCGACTTGAGCGTAAGAGGAAGGATACCGGAACAGATGGACACGGATGCCGATATAGTATTAAAACGTATCGAGAAAAACGGCGGGATGCTTCCGTTTACAGATAAAGCGGATCCGGAACGGATCAAGGCAGAATTTGGAATGAGCAAAGCGGCATTTAAACGTGCAGTCGGAAGACTTTTGAAGCAGGGAAAGATACAGATTGACAATAAAGCAGGAAAAATTTTCGCGGCAGATTTGCGTTAGCCAATAGGAGAATCGATTAGAACAGGTTAGTTTACGAGGTGAGAGATGAGTTTTGCACATTTGCATGTCCATACAGAGTACAGTCTGTTGGATGGATCGAATAAGATAAAAGAATATGTCGCAAGGGTGAAAGCTCTGGGGATGGACAGTGCGGCGATCACAGACCACGGCGTAATGTATGGGGTAATTGATTTTTACAGAGAAGCGAAAAATCAGGGAATTAATCCAATCTTAGGCTGTGAGGTATATGTTGCCCCGAACTCCCGGTTTGACCGGGAAGTGACCGGCGGGGAAGACCGGTATTATCATCTCGTGCTTCTTGCGGAAAATAACGAAGGATACGCTAATCTGATGAAGATTGTATCAAAAGGCTTTGTGGAGGGATACTATTACAAACCCCGCGTAGATAAAGAAGTTTTGCGGGAATATCATAGCGGCATCATTGCGTTGAGCGCCTGTCTGGCGGGGGAAGTGTCCCGATATCTGATGAAAGGGCTGTATGAGGAAGCGAAGAAAGCTGCATTGGAATACAGGGATATTTTCGGGGAAGATCATTTCTATCTGGAACTGCAGGATCACGGACTGCCGGATCAGGCACTTGTAAACCAACAGCTTTTGAAAATGTCGCAGGAAACAGGAATCGAGCTTGTGGCGACAAATGATGTGCACTATACTTATGCGGAAGATGAGAAAGCACATGATATTCTTCTTTGTATTCAGACAGGAAAGAAATTGTCGGATGAGAACCGGATGCGCTACGAGGGCGGACAGTATTATGTGAAATCCGAAGAGGAAATGGGGGCTCTTTTCCCATATGCGCTTCAGGCGCTTGACAATACACAGAAGATTGCAGACCGCTGCTTTGTGGAGATTGAATTTGGCGTGACAAAACTTCCGAAATACGATGTTCCAAGCGGGTATACTTCATGGGAATATCTTCAGAAATTATGTTATGAAGGACTTGAGAAACGCTATGGAGAACGGGCGGATGAACTGAGGGAACGGCTTGATTATGAACTGGGCACGATCAAGAATATGGGGTATGTAGATTATTTCCTGATTGTGTGGGATTTTATAAAATATGCAAAAGATCATGGGATCGCAGTCGGACCGGGGCGCGGATCTGCGGCCGGAAGCATTGTTTCTTATTGTCTGGAGATTACGACGATCGATCCGATCCGGTATCAGCTCCTGTTTGAGCGTTTCCTGAATCCGGAACGTGTTTCCATGCCTGATATCGACGTGGATTTCTGTTACGAACGCAGGCAGGAAGTGATTGACTATGTTGTGAGAAAATATGGAAAAGACAGAGTTGTTCAGATTGTGACCTTTGGAACTTTGGCGGCGCGCGGGGTGATCCGCGATGTAGGGCGGGTGATGGATATGCCTTATGCGTTTGTAGATTCGATTGCGAAGATGATTCCGCAGGAGCCGAAGATGACGATCGATAAGGCGTTAAAAGTAAATCCCGAACTGCGTAAGACGTATGAAGAGGATGAAGAAGTAAAGTATCTGATCAAGATGGCGAGAAGGCTGGAGGGACTTCCCAGACATAGTTCCATGCATGCCGCAGGTGTTGTGATCAGTCAGAAGTCGGTGGATGAGTATGTTCCTCTTTCGAGGGCGGCAGATGGATCCGTAACGACACAGTTTACGATGACTACTTTGGAACAGCTGGGACTTTTGAAGATGGACTTCCTCGGACTGCGTACACTGACTGTTATACAAAACGCAGTGAATATGGCGAGAAAGAAAGACCCGTCAGTCAGCATGGATACGTTGGATTATGACGATAAAAAGGTGCTTGAGTATATCGGATCGGGAAAGACAGACGGGATCTTTCAGTTGGAAAGCGCGGGAATGAAAAGCTTTATGAAAGAACTGAAACCGGACAGCTTGGAAGATATGATTGCCGGAATTTCTCTTTATCGCCCGGGGCCGATGGATTTTATTCCTCAGTACATCAAAGGAAAGAATGATGCTACGTCGATCACTTACGATTGTCCGCAGCTGGAGCCGATTCTGAAATCGACCTATGGCTGTATCGTTTACCAGGAACAGGTTATGCAGATCGTGCGGGATCTTGCCGGATATTCGCTTGGAAGAAGCGACCTTTTAAGACGCGCTATGTCTAAGAAAAAGGGCGATGAAATGAAGCGGGAGAGGCAGATTTTCCTATATGGGGATGAAGGTTCTGATATTCCGGGATGTATTAAGAACGGAATTGATGAAAAGACGGCGAATAAAATATACGATGAGATGCTGGATTTCGCAAACTATGCATTCAATAAGTCGCATGCCGCCGCGTATGCGGTCGTAGCGTATCAGACGGCATGGCTGAAATATTATTATCCGGTCGAATATATGGCGGCGCTTATGACATCGGTCATTGATAATCCGTCGAAGGTAGCTGAATATATCTACGCAAGCAGGCAGATGGGAATACAGATCCTTCCGCCGGATATTAACAAAGGGGAAGCGGATTTCTCAGTTGACGGACAGAATATCAGATATGGTTTGGCGGCGATCAAGAGTATCGGAAGACCGATCGTTCATGCAATGCTTGAAGAGCGGAATACTTTCGGAACATATAAAAATCTCGAAGATTTTATTACCCGTGTTTCTTCAAAAGAAGGATTGAATAAAAGAACGATCGAAAACCTGATCAAAGCCGGGGCACTGGATGCTCTTGGCGGGACGAGAAAACAGTTTATGAGTATTTACATTCAGATCTTAGATCATGTGAATCAGGAGAAAAAATATTCTATGTCAGGTCAGATGAGCCTGTTTGACTTAGTGGGGGAAGAAGAAAAAGCAGATTTTCAGATCAAGATGCCTGACGTAGGCGAGTACACAAAAGAGAATAAGCTTGCATTTGAAAAAGAAGTGCTTGGGATCTATATTAGCGGTCATCCGCTGGAAGAATATGAAGAGCGTTGGCGGAGAGTGATCTCGGCTACGACGGCGGACTTCCAGTTTGATGAAGAACTGAATAGAACAAAGGTGCATGACGGGCAGAAGTCCATCATTGGCGGGATGATCGTCGATAAGACAACGAAATATACAAAGACGAATCAGGTGATGGCGTTTCTTACGCTGGAAGACTTGCTGGGAACGGTGGAAGTTGTTGTTTTCCCGAGGGATTATGAGAGGAACCGACGCTGGATGGAACTGAATGAGAAAGTATTCATTAGCGGAAGAGTTTCTGAGGAAGATGAAAAGGCAAGTAAATTAATCTGTGAGAAAGTGATTCCTTTTGAGAGTACGAAGAAGGAATTGTGGATTCAATTCCCGGATAAAGCAACGTTTCTTGATGAGGAGCAGATCGTCTACGGATATTTGGCAGATTCGGAAGGAGAAGATGAAGTTGTGATATACTGTGCGAAGGAACGGGCAGTAAAAAGGCTTCCGAAAAACCGCAATATTCAGATCAATGAGCAGATTTTGAGCAGATTAATGAACCATTTTGGTGAAAGTCGGGTAAAAGTGGTTGAAAAAGCTATTGAAAACCACTTCTAAATAAGGTAGAATAATTTTCGAATATTATTGTTAAAAAAATTACAATGAATAAATATTATTAATAGCGTCACTTTGCAGAAAGGTGGAAAAATCATGGCAGAGAATCAAAAAGAAAAGTACTTAGAGGAGATTGAAGATCAGATCCGTACAATCGGAGTTCTTACAAGTGGTGGAGATGCACCGGGTATGAACGCGGCAATCCGTGCGGTTGTAAGAACGGCGCTTGCCAGAGGATTGAAAGTTCGCGGTATCAGAAGAGGATTTCACGGACTTCTGAAAGAAGAGATCATTGATCTGTCGGCGCGTGATGTGTCCGAGAAGATTCAGCGTGGAGGTACGTTCCTTCAGACAGCGCGCTGTAAATCTATGCGTACAGAAGAAGGACAGCAGAAAGCTGCTGCAATCTGTAAAAAATATGGTATTGACGGTCTTGTGGTTATCGGCGGAGACGGTTCTTTTGCCGGAGCACAGAAACTTGCAAACCTCGGTGTGAATACGATTGGAATTCCGGGAACGATCGATCTCGATATTGCCTGTACAGATTATACGATCGGATTTGACACGGCTGTAAATACAGCGATGGAAGCGATCGATAAAGTTCGTGATACATCAACGTCTCATGAGAGATGCAGTATCATTGAAGTTATGGGACGCGATGCGGGATATTTGGCATTGTGGTGCGGTATCGCCAATGGAGCAGAGAGAATTCTTATGCCGGAAGAGCATGACTTTGACGAGCAGGAGATCATTGACGATATTCTGAAGAATAAGAAACGCGGTAAGAAAAATTATATTATCATCAACGCAGAAGGTATCGGTGATTCGATCAATATGGCGAAGAGAATCGAAGCTGCAACAGGAATTGAGACAAGAGCTACCATTCTCGGACACATGCAGCGTGGAGGAAGCCCGACATGTAAAGACAGAGTTTACGCGTCAATTATGGGAGCTATGGCAGTGGATCTTCTCTGCCAGGGAAAAACAAACCGTGTGGTAGGATATAAGAACGGCGAGTATGTTGATTTTGATATCGAAGAAGCATTGGCGATGAAGAAGACAGTATCCGAATATCAGTATGAAGTGGCAAAAACACTTGCTCTGTAAGAAAAATTCGTTATATATTTATAAAAACATGCCGGTATAAAGTTTATACCGGCTGTTTCCACGATGGAGGGAATCATGCGAATAGACTGTAAAAAGACCGCGCCTGTCGGAGTTTTTGATTCCGGGGTAGGCGGACTTACGGTTGCGAGGGAGATATCCCGGCAGCTTCCGAATGAAAATATCGTATACTTCGGAGATACGGCGAGGGTTCCGTACGGAAGCAAGTCGCAGAATACAATTATCCGTTTTTCGGAGCAGATTATCCGGTTTTTGAAGACAAAACAGGTGAAAGCAATCGTGATCGCCTGTAATACGGCAAGCGCTTTGGCGCTGGATGCCGTGCGCGATGAATTTGATATTCCGATCATGGGAGTTGTTGTTCCGGGGGCTCGGGCTGCCGTGGAAGCGACGAAGAATCAGAAAGTCGGAGTGATCGGGACAGATGCGACAGTGCAAAGCGGGATGTATACAAAGATCATCCAAAGGATGGCTCCGGATATTGAAGTGATCGAAAAGGCGTGTCCGCTCTTCGTACCTCTGGTAGAAGAAGGATTTAAGGAACATGTCGTTACAGAAGAAGTGATCGAGTATTATCTTGACTCCATGAGACATACGCAGATTGACGCGATGATTCTCGGATGTACGCATTATCCGCTTCTCAGATCTAAAATACGGGATTATCTCGGAGAAAGGATTCAGATCGTGAATCCGGCTTATGAGACGGCGATGGATTTGAAAAAGCTTCTGCATGAACAACAGATGGAAAATGACGGGAAAGACGGACAGCACAGCGTGTATTCGTTTTATGTAAGCGATGCGGCAGAGAAATTCCGCAAGTTTGCAAATACAGTGATGCCGTTTGATGTGCCGACAACGAATGTAGTAAATATTGAGGAGTATTAGATCAATGACGAAAGAGGTATTAGTCAGCATTTCGGGAAAACATATCGATATTATGGATGATCCGGCGAGAGGGTATGAAGTCGGGGACGATGGGATCGAAGTTGTCACTCCGGCAAGTTATTACTGGCGAAACGGAAAACATTATATTCTTTATGATGAAGTTCTTGAAGGAATGGCGGGCACGATCAAGAATAAGATCAAGATTACCGGAACAGATTGTCTTGAGATTATGAAAAGTGGTGTCACGTCTTCTCATATGGTATTCGAAAAGAATAAGAAAAATCTGACGTATTACAAAACGCCTTACGGTCAGATGCTGGTTGGTGTCAATACAAAGAACATGGAAATTAACGTGGACGAGGAACGGATCGGTGTGAAAGTCGCATATGAACTGGATGTGAATCATGAACCGTTGGCAGACTGCCGTATTAATATGAGCATTGTTCCGAGAAACAGCAAAGGGGTTTCTATGCAGTTAGACCTCAAATAGGCGGATAAAAGAGCGATGTATTCGTTTTGGATCGGTTACAGAATAAAAAAACAGGTGTCATAGGAAAATGTTTCCTTTATGACGCCTGTTTTTCTTATTTTTTGAAAAATCCTTTTTTCTTTACAGGTTGTTCGATCGAACCGCCGCGTACGCTTTTGATCTCTGTTATGTAGAGTCCGCTTACAACTGCTTTGACTTCTTTTTTTACCGGAAGAACTTCAAACACTTTGTTCTCACACATAAGAGTCATAATCTTCGCTCCGATCTTTGCTTTTACAACCGGAACTTTTGTGCGGCGAAGATACTTCGGTGTGTTGTCTACGACTACCTGAGGAAGTCCCGCTTCTTTCAGTCTCAGTTTCTTTTTATCGATGATGAGCATGCTGACAACCTGTGCCGCAGCCGCCATCTGCTCCTGCTGTTCTGCCTGTTTTTTCTCGGCCTTCTTTCCGAAAATGTAAAGACCAACGAGCACTGCGACTAATATCACGAGAATGACGATCATCACAATGGTGAATGTACTCATGACAAATCCTCCTAAATCTTACTGTATAATGCCGTTTTCCGCATTTACGCAAATAATATTGTACCATTGTTTTTTAAGTAGTGCAAGTAAAAAGGGGTTTACTTTTGAGGGGGTGAACGAGTATACTGTTATAGTACCTAAAAGTACATAAAAAGGAGTTGTGCTATTTATGGCAGAAATGATTTGGAACGGAGCGGTGAGTGTTTATAATTTTATTATGGACAATATCGTCTTGATTAATATTGTTCTTGCGCTGATCATTGTTTTTTTTCAGAGAAGATCTCCGCAAACTGTTTGGACATGGCTGCTTCTGCTTTATTTTATACCGATACTCGGATTTATTCTCTATCTGATCATCGGGCAGGACTTCCATAAAAGCAGGATGTTTAAAGCGAAGGAGATTGAAGGCGAGCTGAAATATGCCGTCCGGCGTCAGGAAGAGACGATTTATTATAAACGGCTGCGTATGGCGAATCCGGAGATGGCGAGGTTTAAAGATCTGATTCTTTATAATCTGGAGGCGGGAGAAGCCGTTCTGACAGATAATAATGATATTCGCATTTATACGGATGGAAAAGAGAAGTTCCGCGCACTTGTGGAGGAAATGAAACAGGCAAAACGGTATATCCACATGCAGTATTATATTATCCGCAACGATGAACTGTGGCAGGAAGTAGAAAAAGTGCTGATCCAAAAGGCAAGGGAAGGTGTGGAAGTCAGGATCTTGTTTGACAGCATGGGATGCAGGACGATGAAAAATCGCGATTGGGAACGTTTGGAAAAAGAGGGAATTCAAGTTGCAGAATTTTTCCCGGCGCTTCTTGGTCAGCTTCAGCTTCGTGTGAATTACCGAAACCATAGAAAGATTGTTGTCATTGACGGAAGAGTTGGTTTTGTGGGCGGCTTTAACGTAGGAAGAGAGTACATCGGAAGAGATGCAAAATTCGGGTATTGGAGAGATACGCATCTTTGTATCGAAGGGGCGGCAGTCACTTCGTTGGCCGTACGTTTTGTCCTTGACTGGAATTATGCAGCGAAGGAGAATCTGTTCCTGGAAGATTCGCTTTTTGAGATTCCGAAATATTTAAGAAACGGCAGAGATCCGGTTCAGATCATATCAAGCGGGCCGGACTCGAAGATAAAGATGATTCACGATAATTATTTGCGGCTTATTCATCGGGCGCAGGATCATGTGTATATTCAGACTCCGTATTTTATACCGGATGAATCGATTCTGGATGCTCTTAAGATTGCCGCCAAGTCAGGAGTGGATGTGCGCATTATGATCCCGTGTAAACCGGATCATCCGTTTGTCTATTGGGCAACCTATTCTTATATCGGAGAGATGGTTGCAGCAGGGGCAAAATGTTATGTGTATAACAATGGATTCCTTCATGCGAAGACGCTGAGTATTGACGGCATGGTTGCCTGCGTTGGAACGGCGAATATGGACTTCCGAAGCTTCGGACTGAATTTTGAAGTGAATGCGGTGATTTACAGTGAGCGTACCGTTCAGAGACTGGAACGCGCGTTTGAAAACGATATGACATTGTGTACACAGGTGACGAGAAAAGTATACGATGAAAGAGGACTTGTCATTAAAGCAAAAGAACAGTTCTCACGTTTGCTTTCCCCTCTGTTGTAAGAGGATAAATCAATTAGAAATGAAACATGTATCGTTGGGGAAAGAAAAAAGTCTGAGGGGCAGAAAATACAAGTAATAAAAAATAAATATAAAGGAAGATGCGTAAAATACGCAGATGAAAAGGAGACAAATTATGAAAAAAAGAATTGTATCGATGATGCTTGCAGCAATGATGGCGCTTTCCGTTGTAGGATGCGGAAGCAAAACACTGTCCAACGACTATGTAACGGTAAAACAGTATAAAGGACTTGAAGTAGCGCAGGTAGAAGAGATAGAAGTGACGGATGAGCAGGTCGAGCAGACGATTCAGTCTAATTTGAGCGCGGCGGCAGAAAAAGAAGCAATCACAGACCGGGCGGCAGAGTCGGGAGACTGGGTGAATATTGATTATACAGGATATGTTGACGATGTGGCGTTTGAAGGCGGAACGGCACAAGGAGCGGATCTGGAACTTGGAAGCGGAACGTTCATCGGGGCAGAAGGGGAGTATGCAGGATTTGAAGATCAGATTGTAGGACACAATACAGGGGAAGAGTTTGATATACAGGTAAAATTCTCAGATTCCTATCCGGGACAGGATGTGGCAGGGAAAGTTGCACGTTTCCACATCGTGTTAAACGAGATTTACAAACAGAACACTCCTGAGTTGACAGACGAATGGGTGGCAAGCAACAGTAAGACGTCCAAGACTGCAGATGAATACCGCAAGGAGATCCGCAAACAGATTGAAAGCAGCGCGGAGACGGCAAATGAAACGACATTGAAGTCAGAAATCCAGGAAGCGCTTCTGGAAGAGATTGACGTGAAGAAATATCCGGAAGATGCTGTGGAAGAGCAGAAAGAACAGATGACAAATTACTATACGCAGATGGCAGGTCTTTACGGAATCGAACTTTCTGAGTTTATTACAACATATCTTCAGATGACAGAAGATGAGTTTAATTCAAAAGTAGAAGAAAGCGCACAGCAGACAGCGGCGTTTGACGAGGCGATTAAACTGATCGCGAAGAAACAAAAGCTTGAGCCGTCAGAGAAAGAATATAAAGAAAAATTTGAAGAGTATGCAGAAGAGGTAGGAGCGGACGTAGATACTTATGTTGAGCAGGTTGGAGAGGATGTCCTGAAAGCGGCAATCTTAAGAGAAGCTGTATTGGATTATCTTGTAGATAATTGTGTGCAGGTGGAAGAGTCTGACAGCGATACAGACAGCAGCAAATAAGGCGACTCAGGGAAAGGGAGGCAGAAGCGATGAAATTGGAAAATAAACGGCTCTGTGTTGAGATTTCGGAGCATGGCGCGGAGGTTACACGCATTTATGATAAAGAAAAAAAAGCGGAACTTCTGTGGGAAGGAGATCCCGCATACTGGAAAAGACATTCTCCGATTCTTTTCCCGAATGTAGGAAAAACTTATAAAAACAAAGTGAAGATCAATGGAACTTCTTATCCTACTTCAGCGCATGGATTTGCAAGAGATAATGACTTTAAATGCATTTGCATGAAGCCGGAGAAAGCAGCGTTTCTGCTTGCTTCCAGTGAGGAAACAAAGGAAGTATATCCTTTTGATTTTGAACTGATTGTTACATATTTTCTGAAAGAGGAAAGTCTGATCGTAAAATGGGAAGTGCATAATACAGGAGACGAAGAGATGTATTTTACGATTGGCGGACATCCGGCATTTCGGTTTGAAAAAGAAGGAGAGAAAAAGACAGATTATATGTTGAGATTCCCGAATAAAGAATCGCTTGAATACATTTTGGTCAATCTTGCGGAAAGTGCGGCTGATCCGGATACGGTGTATCAGCTTGAACTGAAAGACGAATGCTGCGGACTGAATGACGAGATGTTTGAAAAAGACGCGTTGATCTTTGACGGCGGTCAGTTTGATGAAGTGTGGATTTATCACAAAGACGGAACTCCGTATGTCGGTATGAAATGCGCAGGTTTTCCTAATTTCGGCATCTGGTCGGTGAAAGACGCTCCGTTCGTTTGCCTTGAACCGTGGATGGGAAGATGTGACAATGTAGGATTTGATAAAGAACTTTCAGAGAAACCATATGTCAATCGGGTTAAAGTCGGGGAAAGTTTTGAACAAAGCTATGAGATCTTGGCGGCAAGAAGCTGAGCAGACAACGTTAAAGATGCATTTTGAAAATGCAGCAGAGGAATCCGGCATGGCAGGAGGGAGATACAGTGCTTCTTACGATTGATATAGGGAATACAAATATTACGATGGGCGTGTTTGAAGGGAAATTCCTGCTCGGGATGTTCCGTATGACGACAAAACGGGCGCGGACATCGGATGAATATGGGTTTACCATATGTGGGATACTGGAACATAGAGGGATTGATCCGAAGCGGATTGACGCGGTGATTATCGCGTCGGTTGTTCCGGATATCATGCACTCCTTTACAAGCGGTATTATCAAATATTTAGGGACAAAGCCGATGATCGTATCTTCGCAGACTGACACCGGAGTTCATGTTGTAACGGAAAATCCGGCGAGAACCGGACCGGACAGGATCGTCAATGCGGCGGCGGGATATGCCATTGCAAAAGGTCCGGCGATCGTGATTGATTTCGGAACAGCTACGACGTATGATTTGATCGGACCGGATTGTACGCTTGAGGCGTGTGTGATCGCACCCGGTATTGAAACGGCGGGTCGTTCTCTGTGGGATGGAGCGGCGATGCTTCCGGCAATTCAGATCAGGAAACCGGAATCAGTGCTTGCATCAGAGACAGTCAGCGGAATGCAGGCAGGACTTGTATACGGAGCGGTCGGACAGACGGAATATATAGTGAAGAAAATGAAAAAAGAATCTGGATATGAAGATGCCTATGTGATCGCGACAGGCGGATTGGGGAAAATTATTGCCGAGGAAACAGAATGTATCGATCTGTACGATCCGCAGCTTACATTGAACGGCTTGAGACTGATCCATGAGAAAGTGCAGAAGAAAGTATGAAGAAGTTAAAAATAGGAAATGTAGAGCTGGAAAACCGATATCTATTAGGACCTATGGCAGGGGTGACAGACCTGCCTTTTCGTTTGCTGTGCAGAGAACAGGGCGCAGGTCTTTTGGGGATGGAAATGGTTAGTGCAAAAGCGATTCTGTATCAGAATAAAAATACAGAGAAACTGATGGAGATACACCCGAAAGAGCAGCCGGTATCTTTGCAGTTGTTTGGCTCTGATCCGAAGATCATGAGTGAGATGGCAAAGCGAATTGAAGAGCGTCCTTTTGCAATTTTGGATATCAATATGGGGTGTCCGGTTCCGAAAGTTGTAAAAAACGGAGAAGGATCTGCCCTGATGAAAAATCCGACTCTTGTGTATGAGATTGTCAATGCAATCGTTAAGGCGATCGAGAAGCCAGTTACAGTAAAGATCAGAAAAGGGTTTGACGATGCTCATGTAAATGCTGTCGAAGTTGCCAAAGCGGCAGAGGAAGCTGGAGCGTCGGCGGTGGCGGTTCACGGAAGAACAAGGGAACAGTATTACAGCGGAAAGGCAGACTGGGAGATCATCAGACAGGTGAAAGAAGCAGTGTCCATTCCGGTGATCGGAAACGGTGATGTGACTACGCCGGAAAAAGCAGAAGAACTTGTACGAATAACCGGATGCGACGGAATTATGATCGCAAGAGGTGCGCAGGGAAACCCGTGGATCTTTTCAGAAATGATCGGAAAAGAAGAAAATGGGGTAACACCGCCCAGACCCGACAAGGATGCTGTTCGAAGCATGATACTTAGACATGCCAAGCTGCAGATTCAATATCGCGGAGAATTTGCAGGTATGCGGGAAATGAGAAAGCATGTGGCGTGGTATACGAAAGGACTTACAGGCGCGGCTGATTTGCGGAGAAGGGTAAACGAGACGGAAACATTGGATGAACTGATGATATTGTTGGAAGAACTCTGAAAATCTGCACAAAAAACGCGCTTTCTTCATCTGTCATATCAAGAGATATATGTTAAAAGTGCCAAAAAGTAAAAACGACCTTACAAAAATGTTGCTGTAATCTATACAAAATAAACAAAGTTTTGTATAATTTATATATTACGCATAGTAACGTGGACGGAAAGGCCGTTTTTTTGTAATGCAAAAAGGCACTATCTGTACGAAATTTATAGAGAAAACAGATAGGATCTTTTGAGAAAATAAGAAGCAGATCCTTTTGTTTTGCGGAACATGCGTGAAAATTCAGAACGAAGGAGTGCTCCGGAATTATAGGGGGCGAAAAAGTTTATGAAAAATCTCAAATGGAAGAAAGTAGGCTCGGCAGTTCTCGCGGCAACTTTAGCGGGAAGCATGGTATTGCCGGCGACAGCCTATGCACAAGGTGAGATCGTTCAACTGGAAGGGGGAACTTCGACGCAGACAAATACAGCGCCGGAGCAGGTGTTCCTTAATAAATACAGCGGAACGGTCAGAACGCAGAACTTCAACGATAACTGGAAGTTCTATCTTGGGGACGCAAGCGGGGCTCAGGCTTCAGCATTTGACGACTCCTCATGGGATCAGGTGAACCTGCCGCATGATTACAGTATCGATCAAAAATATTCGCAGAAGATGGAAGCGGAAAGTGGATATCTTCCGGGCGGTACAGGCTGGTACAGAAAAAGTTTTACTGTAGACAAGAGCTTAGAAGGAAAACGCATCAGCATTGATTTCGGCGGCGTTTACATGAATGCAACGGTCTATGTAAACGGGGAGAAACTCGGTACACATCCTTATGGATATACGGCGTTTTCATTTGATATTACAGATCATGTGAAGTTCGGTAAAGAGAACGTGATTGCCGTTAAGGTAGAGCACCAGACACCGTCAAGCCGTTTTTATTCAGGAAGCGGTATTTACAGAGATGTAGACTTTGTTGTAACAGATGCTGTTCATGTGGACAAGAACGGAACAAAGATTGAAACACCGGATTTGAAAAATCATGCAGACGGCAACAATGTTGCGGTGAAAGTAAAAACAACGGTTGTGAATGAGTCTGAAAACACTGCCTCTGTAAAAGTAAAACATACGATTTATCCGAAGAATGGAACGGCAGAGCAGGCAGTTGCTACTTTTGAAAGCACAGCAGATACGGTTGAGGCCGGAAAATCAAAAGAGATTAGTGCTGAGGATCAGGTTTCTGGTATTAAATTATGGAGTACAGATTCACCGGAACTTTATATGGTAAAAACAGAAGTTCTTGTGGATAATGCAGCGGTTGATACATACGAGACAGATTACGGATTCCGTTACTTTGAATTTGATAAGGATAACGGATTCTCCCTGAATGGAAATAAAATGAAACTTCAGGGTGTATGTATGCATCATGATCAGGGTGCGCTTGGTTCAGTCGCAAATGACCGTTCTACAGAGCGGCAGGTAGAGATCTTGAAAATGATGGGATGCAACTCGATCCGTGTAACGCATAATCCGGCGTCAGATGAATTGATCGATGCATGCAATAAGCATGGAATCTTAGTGATCGACGAGGCGTTTGACGGATGGGTAGCTCAGAAAAACGGTAACTCGAATGATTATTCTAAGTGGTTTAATAAAACAATCGAAAAAGATAATCAGATCATGGGCGCCGCAGACGGTATGACTTGGGCGCAGTTCGACCTTACAGCAATGATTGAACGCGGACAGAACGATCCGGCGATCATTATGTGGTCACTTGGAAATGAGATGTGGGAAGGCACAAGCGGTTACAGCGATGCATATAAGACTGCTCAGGACAATCTTGTGAAGTGGGCGAAAGCAGTTGATACTACGCGTCCAGTGACAACAGGAGATAACAAACTCAAAGGCAATGACACAAATTCAATTACTCTTGGTCAGAGCTTACACGATGCCGGCGGAATCAACGGTATGAATTATTCTCAGCCTTGGAATCAGGGAAAGACTCATTATGACATGATTCATGAAGCACATCCTGACTGGTGCATGTATGGTTCAGAGACAGCATCTGCAGTTAACAGCCGAGGTATCTATAAAGGAATGGGAAATCAGACAGATTATGGTGATTATGATCTGACGTCCTATGACACATCAGCAGTTGGCTGGGGAGCTACGGCAAGCAGCGCTTGGTATGAAGTGATTAAGAGAGATTTCCTTGCCGGCGAATATGTATGGACAGGCTTCGATTATCTTGGAGAGCCGACACCATGGAATGGAACAGGAGAAGGAAAACCGGGTAATGCATCTAGATGGCCGGCACCAAAGAATTCCTATTTTGGTATCGTTGATACTGCAGGACTTCCGAAAGACAGCTATTACTTCTACCAAAGCCAGTGGAATGATGACGTGAATACATTACATATTCTTCCGGCATGGAATGAAGATGTTGTGTACAAGAAAGAAGGAAATAAAGTTCCGGTAGTTGTATACAGTGATGCAAGTAAAGTAGAATTGTTCTTTACTCCGGCAAGCGGAGGAGCCCCGCAATCACTGGGAGCAAAAGAGTTCACAAAGAAGACAACTGCTGCCGGATATACATATCAGATGTATGAAGGAACCGGAAAGAGCAGTACAGAACATGAAAATCTGTATATGACATGGATGGTTCCTTATGCAGATGGTACGATTACAGCGAAGGCATATGATGAAAAAGGTACAGAAATCACAGAAAATCTTCAGGGTCGTACTTCTGTAACAACAGCAGGTGAAGCAAAGAAGCTTAAGGTAGAGACTGACCGCACGAAGATTACGGCGGATGGACAGGATCTTTCTTATCTGACAGTAAGTGTTACAGATGCAGATGGTAACCTTGTGCCGAATGCAGAAAATAAAGTGACATTTGAAGTAAGCGGTGATGGAGTGCTTGCAGGTGTTGACAACGGAAGACCTTCAGATCATCAGTCATATCGGGATGATAATAGAAAAGCATTCAGCGGACAGCTTGTAGGTATCGTTCGTTCGACAAAATCAGCAGGAACAATCACTGTGAAAGTGAAAGCTGATGGACTGGAAGAACAGACAGTGACGATTACAACAGAAGCATCTTCAGACAACACAGCAGAAGAAAAAGCAATCAGTAGTGTAGAAATGTCTAAGAACTATTATGTTAAAGTTGGAAATCAGCCACAGCTTCCGGCAGAACTGGACGTTGTTCTTACAGATAAGTCAGAAGCAAAAGGAAAAGTAACATGGGAGAATGTTACAGAAGAGCAGATCAGTCAGGCGGGTACTTTCAGTGTAGCAGGAACTCTTTCCGTTGACGGTGTTGAGAAGAAAGAGACAGTTTCAGTTAATGTAAATATGATCGACACGGTAGCGGCAATTTTGAATTATTCAACAACGACTTCAATCGGTGTAGATCCGAAGCTTCCGACATCAAGACCTGCTGTTATGGAAGATGGAACAATCCTTACGGCATCATTCCCGGTAACATGGGTAGAACCGGAAGGTGGATATAGTGCAGAAGGAATTGTATCGGTAAAAGGAACGGCAGATGTATTTGGAGAAAAAATGCCAGTTGATGCCAAAGTTCGTGTTCAGAAAGCAACGTATTCAGTAGGGGATAATATTGCAAAAGAAGCGATGAAACTGACACAGGATATTCCATTAGAGATGCAGTCAGATGATTTGGAAGCAATTCGCGATGAAAACAGAACTGTAGATGCAAATCAGGGCGGAAATACGAACTCTACAATGTGGAGTAACTATAAAAACAGTAAAGAAGCTCAGGATAACGATGCTGATATTATATTCCAGTATGCAACTCAGCAAGTATTCAATCAGATCAAGATTTTCTTTAGATCTGACAAACATGCAGCAACTTATCCGGTAGATAACACAACGAAAATATATGTTTCGGAAACCGGAGAAGAAGGAACTTGGACAGAAGTTGAAGCAAAAGAAACACATCCAACAGAACTTCCGGACGTTGGTGTTGTGGAATACACATATGATTTTCTTCCGACAAGCGCTGTATTTGTAAAGATCCATGTTGTGAATAATCCGAATGCAGCAGGAAAGACTGGTGGATTTACATGTACGGGAATTGTAGAAGCAGAACTGTATCGAGCAAATCAGTCTGACTTCACAACAAACACAACAGCGGAACTGAAGAGTCTGACTGTAGACGGCAAAGCAGCTCCGGCAGAAGCGCTTACAGCAGGATCATGGAATGTTGCAGAAAAAGCAGTACAGGAAGTAGTTCCGGAAGGAAAAGACAATGCGGCTGTAACAGTTCTTCCGGCGAAGGATAATGTTGTAAAAGTATTGATTGAATCAGAAGATCATAAGACACGGAACACCTTTGTGATCAACCTCGGAGTAGTAGATCCGGCAGATGACAGTAAGGATTACACCGGAACTATCACTGCGACAGCAGGAAGTACACAGCCTAATAATGGTACAGATATTGAGAAAGCATTCGATAAAAAGAATGATACGTTCTGGCATTCAAGCTGGAATCCGTCAACAACAAACGAGAACCTTTATGTAGTGATGGAACTTGCAGAGGCTCAGAAAGTTGATGCGCTTCGTTATTTGCCGAAGGGCGGCAATATTACAGGCGGAGATCAGAATGGTCGTGTGAAGTCATATACTGTAGAAGTGAGCATGACAGGTGCAGACGATTCTTGGACAAAAGTGGAGATCACACCTGCAACACAAGTTTGGGAAAACGGAACAGATTGGAAGCTTGCCCAGTTTGTACAGCCGGTTGAAGCGAAATTTATCCGCTTTACAGGAGTTGAAACGTATGGTGATGGAGGACAGGCAAACAAGTTTATGAGTGCGGCTGAGATTCGTGTTAAATTAGCAGAAGATGACCCGGTAGTACCGGAGCCGAAGCCGACAGAACTTGTGATTCAGAATCAGCCGACGAAGACAACTTACACAGAGGGTGAAAAATTCGATCCGACAGGACTTAAAGTTGGTGTGAAATATGATAATGGTGAAGTGAAAGATGTAGCTGAATATACTGCAGAAACAGCAGGACAGTTTGCATTTGACCCAACATTGGATACAGCGCTTACTACAAAGAATACGAAAGTGACTGTAACATACAAAGAGAAAACAGCAGACATTATCATTACGGTTAATCCGAAGGAAGAAGAACCGAAGGTAACAGGAATCGAAGTGAAGACAGCGCCGAAGACAGAGTACACAGAAGGCGATAAATTCGATCCGAACGGACTTGTTCTTGAAGTAACGATGTCAGATAAGACAACAAAAGAAGTTGTATACGGAGACGAAACAGCAAAAGACTTTGCATTTGATCCGGCGCTTGGTACAGCACTTACAGAAGATATGACTAAAGTTGCTGTAACATATGCAGACAAGACGGTAGAAATCGGTATTGAAGTGAAAGCTGATACACCGATAGATCCGGAAAAACCGACAGTAGAAAAAGTTGCAATCAAAGCAAACCCGGCCAAGACAGAATACAAAGAAGGCGATAAATTCGATCCGACAGGACTTAGCCTTACAGTAACAATGTCAGACGGAACAACAAAAGTTGTTGTATACGGACCGGAGACAGCAAAAGATTTCTCCTTCAATCCAAGTCTCAACACAAAATTGACAGCGGATACGAAGAAGGTAACAGTAACATACGGCGGACAGTCGACAGACATAGCTGTATCGGTGAAAGCAGATCCGGACAAGAAACCGAATACAAAAACGCCGAACAAAGGTGGAGCAGTTCAGACAGGCGATAACTTCAATGTAACATTGATGATCGGACTTGTAGTTCTTGCAGGTGCAGTTGCAGGCGGAGCGGCTCTGACAATCTTCAAAAGAAACAAAAGAAAATAAATATGACTCGTAAATAATGCGGGAAAACACAGGGCTGTCACTTAGTGGCAGCTCTGATTTTATGCTTGGCAGACTTGTTGCAGGAATATGGCACGACAATATATTAAGCCGAGATATTTTACATATGGCAAAGAAAATATTTGCCTTGTGCGATATGAAACAGATGCCGTAAAAATGAGATTGCATATATACTTTAAACAAGCAAATACAGGAAAGAAAAAAACAATAAAAAACACGGAAAAACTCCCCTGTTTATGCCAAAAACCTTGACATTAAGAGGTTTGATGGTTATAATATTGAAATTGTGAAATAAACTAAAAGAGACAGCGTGCAGGGACAAGTTTTCCTGTCGGGAATAGACAAAAAACAGTGAAAAAGAAAGACAGAAAAGGAGCGTTATCAATGGCAGAGGCAAAGAAAAGATTACTTACTTATGCCGGATTAAAGGCACTTGAGGATGAACTTGAAAATCTTAAAGTTGTCAAGAGAAAAGAAGTTGCAGCTAAGATTAAAGAGGCGAGAGAGCAGGGAGACCTTTCCGAGAATGCGGAGTATGATGCGGCGAAAGATGAGCAGAGAGACATCGAAGCGCGTATTGAAGAACTTGAGGGAATCCTGAAAAACGCAGAAGTGGTTGTTGAAGATGAAGTTGACTTTGATAAGATCAATGTCGGATGTACGGTAAAAGTATTTGACATAACATTTGACGAAGAGATGGAATTTAAAATTGTAGGATCGACAGAGGCGAACAGCTTGGAAGGAAAGATTTCAAACGAGTCTCCGGTTGGTCAGGCATTGATCGGAAAAAAAGTGGGAGATACGGTAACCGTAGAGACACAGGCAGGAGAAATCGGGTACAAAGTGCTTGAAATCAGCCGTTCAAAGTAAACAGATGATTATAAACAGACCTCTTTTTTAAGAGGTCTGAATTAGCATGTATAGGAATGTTTCAGAATTGAGATGAAAGCAGCGAAATTTATTTGGGAAAGGAGATAAGAAAGTGGCACAGGAGCAGAAGAATGTACAGGAACAGGATCTGAATCAGTTGAGAAAGGTGCGCCGCGAGAAACTTGCAGAGCTGCAGGAAAGCGGGAGAGATCCGTTCGTGATCACGAAATACAATCAGACACATCACAGTGTGGAAGTAAAAGAAAATTACGAGGAACTTGAAGGAAAACAGGTTTCCATCGCAGGACGTATGATGTCCAAGCGAGTAATGGGAAAGGCTTCTTTTTGTAATGTTCAGGATTTGAAGGGAAATATCCAGTCATATGTTGCGAGAGACAGCATCGGTGAGGAAAATTATAAAGAATTTAAGAAACTTGATGTCGGCGACGTGATCGGCATTGAGGGAGAAGTATTCAAGACAAAAACAGGAGAGATTTCTATCCACGCATCCCATGTAACACTGCTTTCTAAGAGTCTTCAGATTCTTCCGGAGAAGTTCCATGGACTGACAAACACGGATATGCGTTATCGTCAGAGATATGTGGATCTGATTATGAATCCGGAAGCGAAAGATACATTTATTAAACGATCAAAGATCATCAGCGCGATTCGGAGATATTTGGATGGCGAAGGATTTATGGAAGTGGAAACTCCGATGCTTGTTGCCAATGCAGGCGGAGCGGCGGCAAGACCGTTTGAAACACATTTCAACGCTTTGAATGAAGATTTGAAATTGAGAATTTCTCTTGAACTTTATCTGAAACGTCTGATCGTAGGAGGACTTGAGAGAGTATATGAGATCGGCCGTGTGTTCAGAAACGAAGGACTTGATACAAGACATAATCCGGAATTTACATTGATGGAGCTTTATCAGGCGTATACAGATTATAACGGAATGATGGATCTTACAGAGAATCTTTACCGCCATGTGGCACAGGAAGTTCTCGGAACAACGGAGATTGTTTACAATGGTGTTGAGATGGATCTCGGAAAACCGTTTGAACGAATTACAATGGTAGATGCCGTGAAGAAATATGCAGGCGTTGACTGGAACGAAGTTAAGACTTTGGAAGAAGCGCGTCGTCTTGCAGATGAGCATCATGTAGAATATGAAGAACATCATAAGAAAGGTGACATTTTGTCATTGTTCTTTGAAGAATTTGCTGAGGAACATTTGATTCAGCCGACGTTCGTAATGGATCATCCGATTGAGATTTCACCGCTTACGAAAAAGAAACCGGAGAACCCAGAATATACGGAGCGTTTCGAGTTCTTTATGAACGGCTGGGAAATGGCGAATGCATATTCAGAGCTGAATGATCCGATCGATCAAAGAGAACGTTTCAAAGCGCAGGAAGAACTTTTGGCACAGGGTGACGAAGAGGCAAATACAACAGACGAAGATTTCCTGAACGCACTTGAGATCGGTATGCCGCCGACAGGAGGTATCGGATTCGGTATCGACAGAATGTGTATGCTTTTAACTAACAGTGCTGCAATTAGAGATGTGCTGCTCTTCCCGACAATGAAGTCCTTAGATGGTGTAAATAAGAAAAATGATGTAAAAAATGCAGCTTCCGAAGCACCTGAAAAAAATGTAGAAGAAGCACCGGAAAAGATTGATTTCTCCAATGTGAAGATTGAACCGATCTTTGAAGAAATGGTTGATTTCGATACATTTGCGAAGTCTGATTTCAGAGCAGTTAAGATTTTGGCTTGTGAAGCAGTACCGAAGTCAAAGAAGCTTCTCAAGTTCACATTAGACGACGGTGAACGCAAAGACCGTGTGATTTTAAGCGGTATTCACGAGTATTACGAGCCGGAAGAACTGGTTGGAAAGACTTGTATCGCAATCGTAAATCTGCCGCCGAGAAAGATGATGGGCATTGACTCCGAGGGTATGCTGATTTCAGCAGTACACGAAGAAGACGGTCATGAAGGCTTAAATCTTCTTATGGTAGATAACCACATTCCGGCAGGTGCAAAGCTCTACTAATTTGAAAAAAATGAGCCTTGCGGCGGTGGGCGCTTGTGGACACCGACATAAGGCGAAAAATACACGGAGACGTTAGTCGACGTGATGTAACGATGTACCGTTTTGCTTTATAAACGAGATGTACTTCATTTGATGAATTTCTGAAAAAACAGCGATTTACATCAAACTTACATCATTTGATGCAGAAAACGGTGCAGAGCGAAAAAAATCGCATAACTACAAGTATTGATGGGCAGTCCTATACGGATTGCCCATTTTTAGAGTAGATATACATTCAAATTTGCTAACAGATTTAGGGAGACGATATATGAATGTTTTGGAGGAAATAAAAAAAATTTTTATAGATTTTCTTTATCATACACCTAAAGAAAATCTTAATACTGAAATCAAAAGGACTTATCCATTTTTGTGAAGAAGAAAAGGCAGAGCGAATTATTAAAGAAGGGGTTAAAGGTAATTTACAAAAGCCAATGCGGAAAGCAGAAAAAGGATTTACTTGGTTTTATATAAATGACGAAAAAAATTTTAGCAAAAATATGAATATCATACATAAAAAAGGCTATTGAGAAAAGTATGATAGCTATGTAGTAATTAAAGAATTGGATGATAAGCAGATAAATAAATTGCGTATCAGACGAAGACTGGATTATATCATAATATACATGAATATCATCACTAATAGTTGTCGTGTCTTCTGGTGAGTTGCTGTATAGAAAGCAATATATAAACTATACTATTGGTTGTGGTAACAAACTCAAGGAGGTGATGAGGTGCAACTTGATACAATCGGAAAAAATATTAGAAAGTACCGACTTATGAAAAAGTATAGGCAAGAAGATTTGGCAGACAAAACTGGATTGTCTACTAATTATATCGGTATGGTAGAGCGTGGAGAGAAAGTCCCATCACTTGAAACTTTTATAGTTATATTAAATGCGTTGGATGTATCGGCTGATATGGTTCTTGCAGATGTTGTAAATACTGGATATATCGTTAAAAATTCAATGCTTAATGAGAAAATTTCTAAGTTATCAAGCGATGACAGAGAGAAAATCTATGAAGTTATAGAAGTATTTCTAAGACATTCTAAATAAAATAATGCTATAAGTATTAGAAGTTCGCTGTAAAATGCGGACTTTTCTTTTTGAATAATAAAACAACTAACGGTTGGCGTAGATAATTGTTGATAGGTGTTGTAAAAAAACGACAACTAAACAATATAAGGGCGCTTAGAGTATAATTATCATTGGCAAAAATAAAGGGGCTGTTGCAAAATAGATGAG
>CAJLUP010000014.1 GCA_905209865.1 uncultured Lachnospiraceae bacterium | reverse complement strand
AAAACATAAACAGCGAAAACCCGCTAACCTTTCGGCTAACGGGTTTCGTTGTTTTATAGTTATCTAAAGGAATGAGAGTAAAGTGCGACATCCTTATCCGGGATGTCATTACTTTATGAGGGGGGATAGTTGCTGTATCAACTATCTGAGATAAAGTATATACAGAAAATGTGTAAAAAGTATGTTTGAATGATTAAAGAAAAAGAAAAAAACTAAAAAACAAGTAAAAAAATCGTAAATGAGGAAAAGAAGAAAAATAAGGAAAACTTGACAAATATCCTATAGAAAACTAATATGAATAGTGTTCATATTGGAGAGGGGAGGAAAATGAACAGAACAGCTGCGCGGAGGAAAAGCAGGCGGGGAAATTGTGTCTATTATATTTTTGTTTATGGCAGATGTTTTATTTGGCAGAAATTATGCGCAGGCCTGCAGAAAGAAATTGAAAAGTGGCATAAAAGAAATGGAAAAAGAAAAAGGAGAAGATACATATGAAAAGAATTATAAATACAGCGATTGCCTATTTTATATTTGCAATGGCAGGGGGTGTCTTTTATCGAGAATTTACAAAATGGAACGGGTATACAGAACCGACGACATTAGGCGTTTTACACGTCCATTTGTTAGTGATGGGAACGTTGTTATTTTTGCTGACAGCTCTTTTTGCAAAGATAACGATGTTGGCGGAAAATCTTTTGTTTAAAAAATTTTTTGTTCTATATAATATTGCTCTGCCGGCAATGGTACTTATGATGCTTGTTCGAGGAATTGTTCAGGTTCTCGGGATAGAGGTTGGAAAAATGGGTAACGGGATGATCTCCGGTTTTGCAGGATTATCTCATATCGGAATGATGATCGCGCTGCTGCTTCTGCTGTTTGCGATAAAGCGGGAACTTATACAAAAACAATAAGAAATAGCAGGAAAAGTTAAAAGAAAACATAAACAGCGAAAACCCGCTAACCTTTCGGCTAACGGGTTTCGTTGTTTTTTATAGTTATCTAAAGGAATGAGAGTAAAGTGCGACATCCCGGTTATCCGGGATGCCTTTACTTTATGAGGGGGGAGATAGTTGTTTTATCAACTATCTGTTGAATAGTATATCTGCAAAATGTGTCCAAAGTATGTTCAATGTCTAAAAGAAAACGAAAAAAAATTACGAAATTCTTAAATTTGTATATTTTCATAGGTGCGTATTGCACAGGTAAAGCTGGGAATAAGCGGTTCATTACGCGGATTATGAAGAAATCAGAAGCGTATTTCCGGCATAAATGCGGTTGGGATCGGAAATTCCGTTCAAAGTGGAAAGGGCAGAAACGGTTGTTCCGAATCTTTCGGCGATTTCACTCAAAGTATCACCAGGGCGAATCGTGTAATATACCGGACTGCCGGAATCGACGCCTTGCGGAATTCGGATTGTATTTCCGGCGTAAATAAGATTCGGATCTGCAATATTATTTAGAGCTGCGAGGGCAGAAACAGTTGTACCGTAACGCAGAGCAATTTCGCTTAAAGTATCGCCGGGCTGAATGGTATAGGTAATATATGCCGGAGTCGGCGAAGGAGCGGGCGGCGGAACGCTGCCGGACAGGTGATTAAGTCCGGCCTGTCGAATGATGCCCGGATAATCAATGTAGCCGATGTCAAGGTCAACATTTCCGCCGATACCGGGAACACTTCCTTCGTTTGTATACTGCCACATTCCGCAGTTCGTTCCATCGAAAGAAGATGCGTAGCGGGCATACCAAAAGGCATATCGTTTGGCAAGATCATTTCCGAGATAATTGTCTAAAAAACTTCGGTTTGTATAAAACATTGCATAGTAACCATTTGCTTCGATGCGGTTGCAGAAAGCAGTTACAAATTGTTTCGCGAGAGATGAGGTTACGGTGACGCCTTCTCCAAGAGCATAAGCAATGGATGCCTGTTCAATATCATAACAGACAGGATAATCAATTCGGTAATTACGAATGGCGCTTAAGCATCCGTCAGCTTCCTGAACTGCCGTTTCAGGACTGACAGCATAGCAGAACCAGTAAACCCCGATCGGGAGTCCGATTCGGTTACACTCAGAAGCATTTCTTTGAAATTGTTTATCGATTGTGTTGAATCCATAGCCTGCGCGAAGCATAGCAAATTGATATCCTGCGTTTTTAACCTGTTCCCAGTTGACTTCACCTTGAAATTCGCTGACATCAAGTCCTTTTATATTCATATTGCCTCCATAAATGTGTGAATTTTTGAGTTTCTAATATAAAAATAGAAGAAATGTTGAAAAAACAGGCAGTGATGAAAAGATTATGACAGCATGCTTTTTCTATAGTTATTGTATGTATTGCCGAAGAAAGCGTGTGTGAAAGAGATGATTTTTACGATAAAATGTATAAAATAGATAAATAGGAGAAGTTACGGTAAATATTTGTGTATAAGCGTTGCAAAAACAAAAATAAAGTCCTATAATGATTATGTTTAAGTGGATTTACTAGGATTACTAGGCACTCATCAAAATATAGGAGAGGAGAAAAAGGGATGAAAAAGAAGCTAAACAAGATCGCAGCTTTAGTCTTGGCTCTGGTCATGGTCATCACGGGATTTGTGGCAGTTCCGGAGATGGATGTACAGGCTGCGAACGGACCGTCAATTATAACTAAGACGGATGTCACAAAAATGAAACCCGGTGATACAGTTCATGTTGAATGTTGGCTTAAACCAAACGGAAATGTGATGCAGGTTATTGGCGGGTTTGATTTCGACACAAAGGTATATACATATGTAAAAGGCAGCTTGGATAAAGATCCGGCAAATGTTCTGAAAAAGAATTTTTCATTTATCGTAGATGAATCGGATGTGGATACAGCAGGTGGTTTCTCGGTACTTCTTGAAATGACTGAGAATAACCCGGTAAATAAAGACACATTGCTTTTTACATTTGATGTAACAGTTAATGAAAATGCAAAAGGCTCAGGTCTTATGGGCTTTAACTGTGTAGGAATTGAAACGGGAACAAATGATAATGATAGAACTCCTATCGAAGGTAAAGATGTTCCAACTCAAACATTAGACAAAAGCGGAAATGAAATCAAAGACGGTCAGATCCCGGTTGTGATCGAGCTTGCTTCTCTTAACATCAAAGAGAGTGATTTCACATTAGCAAAAGGCAGTTCAAAAACGCTTACAGTAGAAGGAACTCCGGCAGCAGCGTTTGATAAAGACGCAGTTGTGTGGACATCTTCTAACCAAAATGTTGCAACAGTTGAAAACGGTGAGGTTAAGGCTGTTGGCGTTGGTACAGCTACAATTAAAGCAAGTTTGGGTGGTAAGAGCGATACTGTAAAAGTTACAGTAGATAATCCGCTTACAGGAATCACTCTGGATCAGACAACACTTGCTTTGGAGAAAAATCAGTCTGCAACATTGAAAGTGAAATATACCCCGGAAGATACAACAGACAGCAAAACTGTAAAATGGGAAAGCAGTGACGCAACGGTAGCCAAAGTTGATCAGAACGGTAAAGTGACAGCGCTCAAAGACGGTACAGCTACAATTAAAGCTACAGTTGGAAAATTCACAGCAGAATGTGCAGTTACTGTAAAGAGAGTTCCGCTTACGGGAATCTCACTTGATAAAACGACTTTGGAACTTTCCAAAGGTCAGAGCAGTGAAGCTCTTAAAGTGATTTACAACCCGGCAAATACAACAGATGATAAGACTGTTACATGGACAAGTGCAAACGAAAACATTGCGACAGTAAAAAATGGTGTTGTTACAGCAAAAGCAGTGGGCGCAACAAAGATTACAGCAACAGTAGGTACACACAAAGCAGAATGTACAGTTACTGTTAATGCAAAACTGACAGGTATCAAAGTGACACCGGATAAGGTGACAGTTGAAAAAGGTCAGACGGCAAACTTGAGTGTAGCATATCTTCCGGTAGATACGACAGATGAAAAAGCTGTTACATGGAAGAGTGAAAACGAGAATGTAGCAACAGTAGATGCAAATGGTGTTGTTACGGCAGTTGCAGGCGGAACAACAAAGATCGTTGCAACAGCAAAAGCAAATGATAAGATCACAGCAGTATGTGAAGTGAAAGTTCCGATCCATACAGAAAGCATCGTACTGAATAAGACGGAAATTAAAGACCTTCTGAAAGGTAAAACAGAAAAACTTGAAGTGTCATTTGTTCCGAATAATACAGAAGACAGCCGTGAAGTAAGATGGACAAGCAGTGATCCGAGCGTAGCGACAGTTGATGCAAACGGAACTGTAAAAGCGCTTAAAGAAGGCGAAGCTGTAATTACAGCAGAAACAGTTGCCGGAGGACATAAAGCTACTTGTACAGTGACAGTAAAAGAGATCCACTTGACAGATGTTATGCTTGATGAGATAAAGAATCCATCTGAATTATCTAAAGGTGAAAAACATCAAATTAGAATCGGACTGAATCCGGGGAATACAACGGATGATATAACATATACATTTGTATCATCTGATGAGAAGGTTGTTTCTGTAGATAAAGGCGGTATGATAACGGCGTTGAAAGCAGGAAAAGCAACGATTACAGTTACAGTAAAAACAGCAGGATTTGAAAAAGAACTTACTTACGAATTAACAGTAAAAGAAATTCCGCTCGAGTCGATTTCAATCAAAGGCGATGTAACTTCCCTTGAAGAAGGAAAGACAACAAAGCTTAACGTAGTATTCAATCCGACAAATACAACAGATGACAAAACAGTTGTATGGAGCAGCTCTGATACAAAAGTAGCAACAGTAGATGCAAACGGTGTTGTGAAAGCTGTAAAAGCCGGAACTGTGAAGATCACAGCAAAGGTTGGAGATAAGACAGCTGAGTATGCTTTGACAGTAACAGCAAAAGCAAACGGTACAAACAATAAGAACGAAAACCCGGCTAACGGCGGTGCAGTACAAACTGGAGACAGCAGCCATGTTTCAGGTTTCGCAGTAGCAATGCTTTTATCAATGGCAGCGATTGCTGGTGTAGTAATTTTCAAAAAAAGAGTGCATAGATAAAAGTTAAAAAACAGCTCCTTGTTGGCAAGTGACCGACAGGGAGCTTTTTGGTATCAGAAGAAAGAAAAAAATGAGAAAATAATGTGTTTCTCCTGATACCAAAAAGCTCCGAAAGGATGCGTGAATCATAGTTTTTTCTTGCAGAACAGAGGAAAAACAGAAGAGGAGAAGCAGAATATAGAAGAGGCAGAACGCAGAAGAAACAGAATACAAGAAAAATAGGAGACGAGAGGATTATGAGAGGAAAAGCAATAAAGCAAATTATTTTAAGTTTATGTATGATCTGTCTGTTTGGGATGACAGTACAGGCGGAAGATGTGTATACAGAATTTCATGTAGAGAATCAGAAAGGAAAAGCCGGAGATATCGTAACTGTTCCGGTAGAGTTTAATACAGGACAGGAAGTAGGCGGATTTCAGATTTCTATTTATTATGATAAAGAAGTATTGGAGTTTCAGGAGTTGGAAGTCGGGGATTTGATTGAAGAAGCCGGAGGCGGGATCTTTGACTATAACCATATCGAAGAATCCTCGGAAATTGTTGTTGTGTATGTTGTTCCGGATACTGTGAAAAATGAAGGATCTATCGTTGATTTGAAGTTCAAATTGAAAAAAGACTGCACGGAGAAACTTCCGATCGGGATGAAGCCGGATGAAGTTGTAGACGGTACGGAGTCGAGTAAGCCGATCACAGGTGAGGTTTCCGGTGTAGACGAAGAATTTCAGGAGAAAGTTGTGGGAGATCTCGCTGTAGTTTCAACTGATCGGAATAAATCGGATGCGGCGAAGTCGGATGATAAATCAAGTAAAAAGTCAGATAAGAATAAAGATGAGTCAAAATCTGACAAGGAAGTGAGCGATGATAAAGAAGATACGTCCGAATCAGATGAAAAAGGAAAAGAAAATACTGGCAGCACGGATGAGGGGAAGGATGAGAAAAAACTGTCAGCCGAAGATTTTAAAGTGTTGGCTGTTTTTGGCGGAGTTATGATTTTATCAGGTGTTGTTGTTTATTTGATAAAGAAGAAAAACGGAAAGAAACAAAAATAAAAACAAAGCAGAAAATGGCAATATAAAAGTAAAACAATAGTATGAAAAGAAAAAATGATAAGTAAAAGCTGCGAGAGTGAGGGCTGAATAGAATGCTGATTTTAATGGCGTGTATCGTGATAGTCGGAATATTAGGCGGCGGATATTATGTATCGGTATCGGCGGTGACAGGAATATTTCTAATCGGAGTTCTGTTTTACAGGATGTATATGAAGAGGCGGATTACAGCGGCATGGGATCTGAATATGGCGGCGTTTGCCGTGCTTGTGTTCGGATATTTGCTTTCCTGTTTATGGGCGGTGGATTCGGGAATGGCTCTTATGGGAGTTGTGAAATTCCTTCCGTTGTTATTATTTTATGTACTTGTATCAGGCGCACCGGATGAAAGAGAAAAAATGATCGGGTATCTTCCGGCGCTCGGCTGCCTTATGACAGTTTTTTCTTTTATCATGATGCAGTTTGAAGTTTTTGAGCAATGGGTATCTGTTGCCGGACGTTTATCAGGTTTTTTTCAATATCCCAATACATATGCACTGTTTATGCTGATCTGTCTGATTCTTGTGATGTGGAGATTCGATCATAAGAAAATCGACTGGCTCGACGTTGTGTATGGGATCGCCGCTGTATTTGGAATTATAATGAGCGGAAGCCGTACCGTGTTTGTATTAACTGCGATTGCTGTTATATGGGTATTTTTGGCAAAGGCATCCGGGAAAAAGGTGATTGTTCCGGTTCTTGCGGGAGGGACGATTATCGCGGTTATATTAGCGATTGTTGCAGGAAGCACGGGAGTCCTTGAGCGATTTACAAATATTTCTTTTGGGGCGAGTACGTTTCTCGGAAGAATTTTGTATGTTCAGGACGCGCTTCCGCTGATAGTAAAACATCCTTTTGGTCTTGGTTATTACGGATATTATTTTATACAGCAGTCAGTGCAGACAGGCGTTTATACAGTCGTAAATGCACATAATGAATTGATCCAGATCTTGCTTGACGTAGGCGTGATTCCGGCGGTGTTTATGGGCGCGGCGGTTTTGAGGTCTGTGTTTACGAAGCGGACAACAAGCCGGAACAGGATCGTTCTCAGTATTATGATTTTACACAGTTTGTTCGATTATGATTTTCAGTTTATAGTAATGGGATTTGTACTGATACTGTTTCTTGATATGCGCAATATTAAGACGCAGAAAGTGCCTGTTTTAACAGGAACTGTTGTAGGGCTGACCGGGATCGCTGTCGCTGCGCTTTCGGTTATGTGTGGAATCTCGGACGTTTGTTATACGTCGGGAAACTATAAAACGGCTGAAAAAGTTTACAGCGGAAATACGATGGCACAGTTGGCGCTTCTTACGAAGGCGGATACAGCAGAAGAAATGAAGGAGATTGCTGAAAAAGTGCTTCAGGATAATAAATCTGTGGCGCTTCCGTACAGTGCATTAGCTCAGGCAGCTTTTGCGGATGGGAATGTAGACCAATTTACCGAATATAAATTAAAAGCAATCGAGCTTGCGCCGTATCAGTATGAAGAGTATGAGAATTATCTTGAAGTGTTAGTATACTGTAATAGCCTGTATCACCAGATGGGCGATAAAGACGGAGTGAAATTTTGTGTGGAAAAAGCAGAAGAGATCCCGAAAATGCTGGATCAGGTAAAAGAAAATACGAGCGCGCTCGGATGGAAGATTGTGGATCGTCCGCAAGTGACATTGTCTCATGAAAATCTTGAGATCATTGAAGACATGAGGAGGCGGATGGATGAATAAAAAGAGAATTGTCGGAGTTACCTTAGCAGTCGGAGTGTGTGGAGTCCTTGCGTTGGCAGGAACGCTGCTGAGCAGAAAAAGCGGAGCGGTTGTGCTCGATCAGGCAGGAAATGAGATTGCGAAGCTTACAGTTCAGGACGGCAAGATCGGTTACGAGTGTGAAGAAGAATATCAGTCTTATGCGGATATCGTTTCACAGGAAGCAGTCAAAATGATTCAGGAGCGCGAGGGCGTGAATGAAGAAACTGCGGCAAAAATACTGGCAGACAAAGAAATAACAGTTGAAACATGGCTCGATCAGGAGACTTTGGATGCGGTGATTGCTTCTTATAATGATGGCGAAGGGATGAGCTGTGATCGGTTTGGAGCGGCAGTCAGCGATGGAGAAAGTCATTTGACAGCGTGTTACAGTGATACAAAAGGAAACGATAACTATAATAATGTGACAAAGTCTGCATTCGCAGGATCGACGATGAAACCGCTTAGTGTCTACGGTCCGGCGGTTGAGGATGGGACGATCTGCTGGTCATCGCTGTATGAAGATACTGCGTATGGAGTTATGGCAAATGAAAACGGAATCGCTAAGGAATGGCCGCAAAACGTCGTACCGTTTACAGGGGAAAAGGTTACTGTGGCAGATGCGGTAAAAGAATCGAATAATACCGTAGCAGTGAAAGTATTAAAGGATTACGGAGTTGAAAAGTCGGTTTGCTTTTTGGACGATGCACTTGGTTATGATGTAGATAACGAGAAAAAGCTTTTGGAAAATGAAGGGGAAGATCGGATCTTAAGTAATATAGCGCTTGGGTACTTAGAAAACGGTGTGACCGTTGCCAAGATGACAGATGCATATCAGGTATTTATAAATGAAGGAGTAGATACGCCTCTTTGTGCGGTTAAAGAAATTAAAAAATCAGGCGAGACATATTGGACGCCAAAGCAGAAAGAGACAGAAGTGTTCAGCGCAGAAACGGCTTATATTATGAACCGTATGCTTCGGGAAGTTGTGACAGACGGAACAGGCATATCTGCACAGGTAAAAGGGCTTGATCTTTACGGCAAAACCGGAACGAGCGAGTATGGGGATCACTGGTTTGTCGGGACGATTCCGGAAAATGTATGTGCGGTATGGTATAAATCTGATAAAGATGCGGAAACCGATACTGCGGATGCCGCCCGGATCTGGAAAGGAATTTTTGAAAAGATCGGGGCAGGTGGATCCAGAGACTATCCGGTTCCCGATGGCGTGAAAGAAGAAGTATATTGTAGGAAGAGCGGACTTTTGGCAGGAGACAGATGTAAAGAAACAGGCGTCGGATATTATAAGGAAGGAACATTTTCAGAGTTATGTAAGGAATGTCAATAATATTTATATCCGAAAAAGATTATTTCATCGGATAGGTATTAAAAAGAATTGTTTTGAAGGAGGCGATCATTTTACTGATAAAAAGAAAGCGATAAAAAACGTCAAGGGAGGAAAAAGATATGATTACAAAATTTGAACGAAAAGTGATCGCAGGATTTACGGCTTTTCTGATGTGTCTGTCGATGGTATTTGCAGTTCCGGTTTCTGTAAATGCAGAGGCAGAACAGACGCAGGATAAAGCGGTAAGTGATGCAAAGCAAGAGGGCGCGGCAAGTGGTGTGCAGATCCAGGATGAAACTGTAAATGATGCACAGCAGGATGTAACTACAGGAGGTGAAGTTGAAGAAGAGGGAGACAAGACGGCAGGCGATATACAGAAATTGCCGGAAATGAACACAGAGAGCACGGATGCGATGCTAAATACAGCGTCACAAGAAAATGTGGTAGGAAGTATTACTCTTAAGAAAGACGGAACGGTAGAATCCGGTTCGGTTATGCTGCAGGAAGATCAGAGCTCCGTTTGTTATCAGTTGAATGTAGAAGAAGACGGGCAATATTATATTACGGTAACAAGTGATAATTATTGGAATACGCATGTGAGCATTACGGAAGAAACCGAAGCCGGAACACAAGGTGTGGAGATTATTAATTCACGAGTTGAACTTCGTAAAGCCGGAACATATCATTTGAAATTATCAGACTATTCATCAGAACCTCAAAAAATTATAAAATGGAAAGCCGGAAAAGTCAAAGATATTACCCCCGGAGAATTTGATGTAGAGTTAAAAGGGGAGGATTTTTCGGCTTACTATAGACTGACTGTGGATGAAACCGGGATTTATTATGTTCGTTCAAACAGCAGGCTGTCGATTATGATAAGAGACCCACAGACAGGAAATGAATTTTTGTCATCATCTTTTTATGCATTGAAAAAAGGGAAAGTTTATGAGATTACACTCGGAAGATACAGCATGGAAGATGTTTCAGGAAAATGGGGGATTCTGAAAGGAATCGAAAAAGAAGCAGAGTGTGACAAGCTATACATTAATGAGACAGAGGGCACTTACTATAAGTTTGTTCCGAAAATAACAGGATATTATAGTGCAGAAGGCGTTTTTTATGACGAAGAGTGGAATTCGGTTTACTCCGTAGAAATGATCGCAGGAAATACATATTATTTAGTGCCGTATGGAAGATATTTTTGCATTGAGCAAAGGGAAGAAATTGGGGTTGAAGAAGTAAAGATTAAGGTTGGCGAGAAGTATACGCAGGATATGAACAGCGGGAAGCAGGTTGTTTACGAATTTACGCCGGAAGAAACAGCACGATATAATTTTAGTTCAGAACAGAATGTGCGAATAAATATTATGTCAAATATGGGATTACAGGGAGGAATCGGAGTTCTTGATGGGAAAGTGAATTATTCAGTAGTTATGCAGTCAGGAGTTCGATATCAGGTGTATCTTTATAAACGAGATTCGGACAAAGTTACATGGTCTGTTGCAAAAAACACTATAAAGACAGCAGCAGAGAAGACAGAATATGTAACTGCAGAAAACAGCATAAATGCATATGATTTCGTTCCAAATAAGTCGGCAGATTATAGAATCACTTTTAAAGAGAAGGGGATGTTTGCTGTATGGGATGATAAGTGGACGGAAATAAAAAAATGTAAAAGTGAAGAAACTGACGGCAGAGCAGTTGCTCTTTCATTAGAGCAGGGGAAGACGTATCACTTTGCTGTTGCCGCGCAGGAGAAGGATATACGGTGGGAGATTGAAGAAGCTAAAGCAGTAAACGGATTTGTATACAGAACTTTAGCTGACAATACAGCAGAGATTTTAAAATATATAGGAGCGGAAAGTAATGTAACAATACCGGATAAGATCGATGATAAAGTTGTAAAAAGTATTGGAACAGAGTCGTTTGCAAATAATGAAACAGTGGTAGGAGTTATGATTCCGGCACAAGTTACTGACATGCAGTATGGAGCATTTGCATCATGTACGAATCTGAAGAAAGTGACTTTTGAACAAGGCAGTCAACTGAAAAAAATCTCAGAGGAGGCTTTTGGAAGATGTGAAAAGTTAGAAGAAATAAATATTCCAGAGAGTGTTATGCAAATCGAGAAAAATGCATTTTATTATTGTCATTCTTTAAATAATGTAACTTTTGGAAAGAAACTTTCGGTAATTGGAAATAGTGCGTTTAAAGGCTGCCGTAGTTTAAAACAGATTGAAATTCCAGATTCTGTGGAGAGTATCGGGGAGGAAGCGTTTGCAGATTGCATATCTCTTGAACATGTGACGATTGGAAATAAACTGGCATATGTAGCGAAAAGTGCATTTTCATGGTGTAACCTGACGGAAATTACATGGGGAGATGGAGTTGCCACAATCGGAGACAGCGCGTTTATTTGTAATCAAAAACTTACGACAGTTTCGATTCCTGATACAGTAACGGAGCTTGAATACAAAGCGTTTGCCGGATGTGTCGGGTTAAGCGATATTGAAATTCCCGATTCGGTAGAGGCAATCGGAGGCTATGCATTTGAGAATTGGAATATATATAATGCAGATGAGAGCACTGCATGGTATGATGCACAGGCTGACGGTGATGTGTATGCCGGAAAAGTTTACTACAAATATAAAGGAACAATCGCAGAAGGCGGTACTGTGAATCTGAAAGCCGGAACAAAAGGAATCGCAGGATATGCGTTCCTTGATCAGACAAATCTGACAGGAATTGAAATTCCGGACAGTGTAACGAATATCGGCGACTATGCATTTGTCGGCTGTGAAAAATTAAATAAAGTGACTGTTCCTGCATCTGTAATAAAGATCGGAGAGAAAGCTCTTGGATATTTGACGACGGGAATGGCGGGACAGGTTTATAAGGTAGAAGGCTTTACGATCCGGGGCGTAGCCGGTTCAGCCGCGGAGAAGTATGCGAAAGAAAACGGATTTAATTTTGAGGCGTATACTCCTGAATATATCAGAGGAGATGTGGATGCCGACAGAAAAGTTGGTATCGGAGATGTTCGTATGACATTGCGGAGCATCTGTAAGAAGGCGGAATTGAACGAAACGCAGAAGCTTGCGGCGGATGTGGAAAAAGACGGAGTAGTAGATATAAAAGACTTGCGGAAGATCTTAAGATATGTCTGCGGTAAAATTGAATATTTGTAAATCTGATTCTTAAGCGGATTTTGTAAGTGAATCGTAAGAGTGTAAGCACAGGAAGAACCCTGCTCTGCCGAAAGGCGGAGCGGGGTTCTTCTTATACTTATGACCAGCTGTATATGTCGGTGAGATATGTCGCAGTAATTATTCTGTAAATGCCAGCAATATGTGATGCAGTGATTTGTGCAGATATGGCAGATATTCTTCCATACTGACGGGCTGGCTGTTGTGGATACAGTTATAGCTTGTAGAGCCGATCAATTCGATTATTGTGAAGAGAAGTAATTCCGGCGTAGGACAGTCTATATTGTATTTTTTCAGAGCGGTCATGTAGTGATCATAGAAACGGCTTGAAAAAGAATGACTTCCGTTTGCAAAGACACTTTTAAATATCCCCCAGGATAAGTTCTTTGCAATAAATTCCATGAAAAAGTGATTCTTTTGAAAACGATCAATAATATAATCTGTTGTAAAGAGCAGTTCATCTTCAAAGCTATTGACGTCTGCTTTCTCAATAGCGCGGTGGGCGTCGTCAAAAAGCTGGTTTGCTTTGTATACGATCAGCTTGTCACGCAGATCGTATTTATCTTTGAAATAGAGATAGAAAGTTCCCTTTGCAAGTCCGGCCTGTTGGACGATGTCGGAAATCGTTGTTTTTGCGAAGCCTTTCCTTGTAAACAAATGAAATGCAGTTTCAAGGAGTGAGCTTTCTTTTTGTTTTTTATTATCTTCAACTTTACTCATAATAGATTCCCCTCTTGTGCTTCCATGCGCAATCTTTTGTTATTTTTCCTATATTATGGATTGTTTTGTTCTGAAAGTCAATAAAATGACTAAAATTCATTTTTATCGCTAAAAAATATTGACTATTAGTCATTTTGGGAATATATTGTGTACTATAGAAAAAATAAGGAGATGATTTCAGTGGTCAAAGCAGGCAAGTGGATTGCGAAGCATCGTGTGTTGATCTTGATTATCAGTGCGTTACTTATGATTCCGTCTTTTTTTGGAATTGTGAACACGAGGGTCAACTACGATCTGCTTAGTTATCTGCCAGAGCATCTTGAAACTGTGAAGGGACAGGATATTTTGGTAGATGAATACGGCATGGGAGCATTTTCCATGGTCGTAGTAGAAGATATGGAACTAAAAGATGTACAGAAGCTGGAAGAGAAATTCAGCGAAGTGCCGCATGTGAAAGATGTGTTGTGGTACGATGATGCGGCAGATATCAGTCTTCCCGTGGAGATGCTTCCGAAGGATATCAGGGAAGCGTTTTTTAATGGGGATGCAACGATGATGCTGGCGCTTTTTGATAATACAACATCTTCAGATGAGGCGATGGATGCGGTGACGCAGATGAGACAGATTGCGGATAAGCAATGTTTCATAAGCGGAATGACAGGAGTTGTTACAGATATTAAAAATCTTTGTCTGCGGGAACTTCCGATTTACGTTTTGATCGCGGTACTCTGTTGTCTTGTTATATTGGAATTGACATCTACGTCATTTCTTGTTCCGATTTTGTTTTTGATCAGTATCGGAGCTGCGATCGTATATAATCTCGGAAGCAATGTTTTTCTGGGAGAGACATCGTACATTACGAAAGCGCTGACGGCAATTCTGCAGTTAGGCGTGACGATGGACTATTCGATTTTCCTTTTGAACAGTTATGAGGAAAATAAGAAGCGTTTCCCGGGAGAAAAAGAGCGGGCAATGGGGCATGCGATCGCGAATACATTTAAGTCGGTTGTCGGAAGTTCGGTGACAACGATCGCAGGCTTTGCGGCATTGTGCGTCATGACGTTTACACTGGGAAGAGATCTTGGAATTGTAATGGCAAAAGGTGTTGTTATGGGAGTGCTTTGCTGCGTAACGCTGCTTCCTTCTCTTGTTCTTGTATTTGATAAATGGATAGAAAAAACAACACATAGACCACTGTTTTCTAATATGAATAAACCGTCAGGGTTTATTACGAAACATTATGTTGTCTGGATCGTTTTGTTTGCAGTGCTTTTGTTCCCGGCGATTTACGGAAATAACCATACAAAGATCTATTATAATATCGCACAGTCACTTCCGTCATCTTTGGACAGTAACGTGGCAAATGAAAAACTGGAAAAAGATTTTGAAATGGGCAATATGCATATGATCCTAATGGATAAAAATATGGATGGTGTTCAGAAACAGAAAATGCTCGATCGGGTTGACGAAGTTGACGGTGTGAAATGGACGATCAGCATGAATTCCCTGATCGGACCGTCTGTGCCGGATTCTATGATACCGGATGATATTAAGAGCATGCTCAAGAGCGATCATTACGAGCTGGCGTTTATTTGTTCGGAATATGCATCTGCAACGGATGAGGTTAACACACAGATCGCAAAGATCGACGATATCGTGAAATCGTATGACGATGATGCTATGGTAATCGGAGAAGCGCCTTTGATGAAAGACCTTCAGGATGTAACTGATGTAGACCTTACGATGGTAAATGTTCTTTCAATGGCTGCGATCTTCTTGATCATTATGATTGTATTTAAGTCTATTTCGCTTCCGATCATTCTTGTGTCGGTTATCGAGTTCGCAATCGCAGTTAATATGGCATTCCCGTATTTTATGGGAACGGAACTTCCGTTTGTGGCAAGCATTGTCATCGGAACGATCCAGCTTGGAGCAACGGTTGATTATGCAATCTTAATGACGAG
Source organism: uncultured Lachnospiraceae bacterium (assembly GCA_905209865.1). Classification (GTDB taxonomy): domain Bacteria; phylum Bacillota; class Clostridia; order Lachnospirales; family Lachnospiraceae; genus Mediterraneibacter. The sequence continues at coordinate 10,964 of CAJLUP010000014.1, read as the reverse complement.
CCGTTATCAGAAAGAACGGGGACGAGGAAGATCGAAGAAAGAGGCGATCGCAATCGCTCATAAAACGAGTATGCCGTCAATTATCAGCAGTGGTTTGAGTTTCTTTGCGGCAACGTTCGGAGTGGCTTGTTATTCCAAAGTAGATATGATCGGTTCTATTTGTACATTGTTGGCAAGGGGAGCGATTATCAGTATGATCGTTGTGATTCTTGTGCTTCCGGCGATGTTTATGATATTTGATAAAATTATCTGTAAGACATCGATCGGATTCGTTGAGAAAAAGAGGAAAGAAAATAAAGTGATAAAAGCAGCACAATAAGGACAGCGCAATAAGAATATCGTAATGAGAATAAAGGAATAGAAATCAAAAATAATAAACAAGAGCGGCAGGAAAGGATGTTGGCGGTCATGAATAAAAATAGAAGAATGAAACATGTAGTAGCGGCTTCACTGGCAGTCGGAGCAGCGGCGCTTACCGGATTCGGACAGATCGCTCCGGCGGTAGTATATGCGGCAGAGCAGGAAGAAAATGTAAAATCAGAGAGTGCAGAGCAGGCAGGAGCGGAATTGTTCAAAGAAGAAACGGTCTATGTCAATGCGGATGCGGCAGGAGAAACAAAACTGGTGACGGTTTCAGACTGGCTGAAAAATGCCGGAACCGCACAGAGCTTAAATGACGTCAGTGAACTTACCGGAATCAAAAATATTAAAGGCGAAGAGACGTTTACCGAATCAGGAAACGCCCTTGTCTGGAACACGGACGGCGAGGATATTTATTATCAGGGAACAACAGACAAAGAGCTTCCGGTTTCGGTTAAATTGACTTATTATCTGGATGGAAAGAAGATCAGTCCTTCAGAGCTGAAAGGGAAAAGCGGACATTTGAAAATTAAGATCGATTATACGAATCACACGAAAAAAACGGTTCATGTGGATGGCGTTGAGGAAGAGTTATGCAGTCCTTTTGTTATGATGACCGGAATGATCCTTCCGAATGAAACGTTCAGTAATGTGACGATTGATAACGGGAAAGTCGTTTCAGACGGAAACAGGAATATAGTGCTTGGATTTGCGGTCCCGGGTATGAAAGAGAGTCTTGGAATGGATGATTTCAGTCAGTCTTCTTCCAAAGTAACTCTTCCGGAAAGTCTTGAGATAAGCGCAGATGTGAAAGATTTTACGATGTCTTCTACTTATACGGTTGCGCTGTCTGATATTTTACAAGACTTAAATATCAGCGAAGTGGTTGATTACAGTTCTTTGCAGAGCGCTCTTGATGAACTCGAAAATGCAGCTTTGGAACTGGTAAGTGGAACGGATACGCTTTCTTCAGGGGCATCTCAGCTTTCTTCAGGTGCAGCAGAATTAGAAGAAGGAATTAAAAAATATACGGACGGAACAGATACATTGGCAAATGGCGTTGTATCATATGTAGACGGTGAACGACAGCTTGCCGAAGGCGCGGCAGGTCTGACGGAATTGAGCGAAGGGTTGTCGAAGGTTCAGTCGGCAGTGAGTCAGCTTAGCGCGGCAACAGACGGAACGTTGGAAAATGTGAACGAAAAAGACATTAAGGCAGGAGCGCAGAAACTGGCAAACGGAACGCAGCAGCTTGCACAGGCACTTGGAACAGAAGCGGTTCAGGCAGTGATGAAGCAGGTAACGGGAATGATCGAGATGGGAAATGCTCTGATCGAAGAGACGAAAGGTCTGGAGACGAGTCTGCAGAATGGAATTGTAACTCCGGTTCAGGATATTGCGGCACAGGTACAGGCGATTTCAGGAGAACTTCAGAAGATTGCTGCTTTGCAGACAAATCTGGCAAATGCATGTGCGGCGATTAATACGGCGGTAGACCAGAACAACGCAGTTATTGATGCAGATAATGTGCAGATTACGGCAAATAATGAAAAGATTTCATCAGCGAAGACGAAAGCGGCTGCAAGTTCACAGACAATTCAGCAGTCGATTGATTCTTTGACAGCGCAGAGAAATGAGATTGCACAAAAAGATCCGCAGTCAGCGGCTTTGGAGGATCTTGATCATGCGATTCAGGCTTTGAACGAAGCGAAAGATGCTGCATCTGAAGCGGCAGATATGCCGGAGCTTTCTCTTGTAGAAGAGAAGTTGAGCCCGGTACAGGCAGATCTGTCCGGTGTGGATGTGCAGGCAATCCAAAGTGCGGTCGGAAAGATGAAGGTAGATCTGTTTGCCTTAAAACTTGCGTCTGCAGGGCTGAATGCGAAACTCCCGGAAGTGGAAGCAAAATTAGATGCAATCCAAAAGGCAGGAGAAAATCTTCCGCTGGATGAACTGGGAACATTGACAGAAAAAATCGATGATCTGAATACGGGAATGCAGGGACTTAATAGCGGAATCGGATCTTTGCATACGAATCTGTCGTTGTTAGATCAGTCGCTGGCAGCAACTGCTCCGAAAGCGGCTTCAGGAATCGCACAGCTGAACGGTGGTTTTGCACAGCTTGGCAGTTTCAACAGCCAGCTTACGGCAGGAGCGGCACAGTTGAGAGAGAACAGCAGCGTATTGAAAAACGGAGCGTCGGCTTTGAACAGCGGAGCGAAAACATTGGCAGACGGAGCGGTGACGCTGGCGGACGGAATGAAAACATTTGACGCAGAAGGAACAAGCAAGCTGAAAACAACAGTCGAAGATGCAGTCGGAGAATTGATGAATCGCTTAGAGGCATTGACATCCGAACAGTGCAGTTATGATACGTTCAGCGGAAAAGACAGCTCTATGGACGGAAATGTAAAATTTGTTATCGAAACAGAAGCGATTGAATAAAAATGGTCAAATACAAAGTGATCAGGTAAAACACAAAAATCATCCCTTTGCTGTGCAGGGGGATGATTTTTGGCTTTTTTCAGAGATCTTTTTGTGTGTCTTTTTTCAGACAGATTGTTTTCGGAAAGAGATCTGCAGGATATAAAATTTAATTCAGCAATGAATCTCAGTAATGGATCTTATATTTTTCCAGCCAGTAGTTGATCTGCAGCATATAGGCGATCATCTGAGGTCCGGCCATGAGCTGCCCGTACCATGGTTTCCCATAGTCGGAAGGGGCGTCGAGGAAACGCAATACTTTCTTTTTATCGAGAAACGTCTGAATAGGCGCGTTAGGAGAAGCAAGGACGTCTTTTAGTTCATTTGCAAGCATTGTTTCGTAATTAGGATCATAAGTTTTCGGATAGGGACTTTTTTTCCGCCAAAGAATTTCTTTCGGTAAAATTCCTTCGCAGGCATGACGGAGCAGACCTTTTACAATTCCGTCAGGACATTTTATTTTCCACGGAACATTAAAAACATATTCAACGATTCGATAATCAGCGAAAGGAACACGGGCTTCTAATCCGCTGTACATACCGGTGCGATCCATTCGGTCAAGAAGTGTTGCCATAAACCAGCGGATATTCAGATAAGCAATTTCACGCCGCCGCTTTTCTTCTGTGGAGTCCTCAGGAAGAAGCGGTGTTTCGCGAATTGTTTTTTCACAGGCTTCCCGGGCGTATTCTTCCATGTTCAGTTCGCGGATGAATGCATCGTCTAAGAGATCCTGACGCGGCTGCATAGAAGGCGACCACGGAAACATATTTGTTTCGAAAAACTCTTTTTTGTGAAACCATGGATAACCGCCGAAAATTTCATCTGCACATTCTCCTGTGAGGACAACGGTGTTGAACTGTTTGACAAGGGAACAGAAATACAGCATAGAGGACTCAACGTCTGCCATGCAAGGGAGATCCCGGGCATCGACCGCTTTGTATAAATAATCGAGCTGATCCTGACTGCTGCATTCCAGAAAATGGTGATTTGTTCCAAATGATTTTGCCATTTGTTCGGCAAAAGGACGGTCTTGACTTGGCTGAAACCGGTTGGACTTAAAATAGGTTTCATTTCCTGTAAAATCAAAGGAAAAGGTATTCAGAGTCTTTCCCGATTCTGATAACTGTCCGGCGCAGACTGCGGTAACAAGACTGCTGTCTATTCCGCCGGAGAGAAATGTGCAGACAGGGATGTCAGAAAGCATCTGGCGTTTGATTGAGTCGGAGAGAAGCCATCGTGTTTTCTCCACTGTATCAGAAGGCGAGTCGGTGTGTGGATAACTTTCAAGTTTCCAGTAAAATTGTCGAAAAAAAGAGCTGCGGCAGAGGGTAATATGTTCTCCGGGAAGCACTTCAAAAATATCTTTGAACACTCCTTTTCCGTACGTTTTTGCAGGACCGAGAGAAAAGACCTCATTTAGACCGGTTCGATCCAAAACGGGAACAACACCGGGATATGCGAACAGTCCTTTGATTTCGGATGCGAAGACAAAGGTTTCGTCTTTTTGTGTATAAAACAGCGGTTTAACGCCAAGTCTGTCTCGGAACAGATGCAGTTCTTTTTTGAAATCATCCCACAGTGCGATTGAGAAGATCCCGTTTAATTTTGTAATATATGACGAGCCATACCGCATGAATCCGGCAAGGATTACTTCAGTATCGCTGGAAGTGCGGAATTGTTCGCCCTCGGAGATCAATTCCGCCTTCAGTTCTAAGGCGTTGTAGATTTCGCCGTTATATGCGATGACACAACGGCGGTTGTCTTTTATTCTTTCCATCGGCTGATGCCCGGTAATCAGATCGATAATATTCAGCCTGACATGGGCAAGCCCGCACATGGACGATAAAAAGATACCTTCGTCATCAGGGCCGCGGTGTTTCTGTACACGATTCATTGTTTCTAAAATTTGTTTTCGATAGTTTTCCTCTTTTGCATAATCTGCGAATGAGTTGAAAAATCCGGCGATTCCGCACATAGGAAGTCTCCTTTTCGTTTTTATAGTATACGAGAACATGCGTCAGGAAGTGAAAACGGCAGACCGTTTTCAGGCAGTACCAAGTATGACGGGCTGGATCTGCCGATTTTCTAAAGCAGCTTCCAAAGCAGGTATCAGAAGATCTGTATGAGCGGTCATAGAATTTGGTTTTTTGACCGGATCGTCCTGCCCGAAAGGAACAAAATAGATGTTTTTCGTATTCAAAAGAAGTCCGATGTTCTTCATATTCATGCCAAGAGCATCGTTTGTTGACAAGGATAAAAGAAGAGGTTTGTTATTGCGAAGATGTGCTTTCGCCGCCATTAATGCCGGTGTATCAGTGATTCCGTTTGCCAGTTTTGCAAGGGTATTTCCGGTACAGGGAAGGATAATGAGGATGTCGAAGAGAGCTTTCGGTCCGATCGGTTCAGCATCAGGAATGGTCAGCATCGGTTTGTGTCCCGTGATTTCTTCGGCTTCTTTTATAAATGATTCGGCAGAACCAAAGCGGGAATTAAGGGAAGATGCTGCATTTGAAAAAATAGTCTGTACGGAAGTGTATCGTTCTGAAAGTTTTTGTAATTCAAGAAAAGCTTTTTTGTAAGTGCAGAATGATCCGGTCAAAGCGACCCCAATCTGTTTTTCTTCTAAAGACAATGGGAGTTCCTCCTTTAAAAATTTTTATGAAAAATGGTCAATAAAGTGTTGCCTGTATAAAATCTTTCAAGTATTGAGCAGAAGAGGCGGGGGCGTATTTCCCCGGAAGTCCGGGGCAATGGAATGCAGGGATGCCAAGCCGGCGCGCCGTCTCAAGATCGACTCCGCCAGGAGAAGATGCGATATCAATGATAAGAGCGGAACGGTTCATGTTTTTCAAAATATTATCATGGATAAATTGCGCCGGAATCGTATTGAAAACAAAGCGGAACGTTTTCACATGATCTGCAAGCGCGCTCAGGGGCAGACTTTCATCGGCGATGAGAAACGCCTGTGCCAGTTCATTTACGTCGTCGGTGAAAACCGATACGTTTGCAGACAGTCCTTTTAAAGAGGACACGATGGAGCGTCCGCATTTTCCGAAGCCGAGAACGGCACATTGGCTTTTATGCAGATGGAACGGACTGTGAAGAATGGCTTCGCAGACTGCGCCTTCTGCTGTTGCAATGCTGTTGAATACAGGAAGAGCCGGATCGTCTGAATAATCATAAACAGAGATGCCTTTTTCTCTGGCGGCTTTTTGGAAATGCGGCGGAATACATCCGGCAAAAAAAGCCTGCCCGGGTTGAAGAAGATCAAGAACGGATTGAATGGAAAAACGGCAGCGATCTTCTTTTACAGAGACATCAGATCCGTTTTGTGTAAATGGAAAAGGAAAGAGAACGGTCCTGGAATGCGCGCAGGCTTCTTTAAGGGAAACAGCCCTGTGAATCATCGGAGACTCTTCAGATAATACATCTTTCGGATAGGATGGCAAGGCGTAACAGCAAAGAGAATTTCCTGATTCTGCTAACAGTTGTGCAAGGAAAACCTGACGCATATCACCGCCTAAAACAGAGAAATCATATAAGAAAGAAGACATGAAAACACCGCTTAAAAAACATTTTAATTTACTGTATGCGGATTGAACGGATGTGTGATAGTTTGGAGGAGAAGTTGTAAGCGGGGCAAAGCCGCTGGAATTGTGCGGGGATGAAGAAAAGAAAGATTTTGGAATTGAAAAAAGATTTCTGAAAGGTCATAATAATGAGAAGAGATAAATTAATAAAGTTCTAAGATTTTATCTCATTCCTTTTAAAGTTTGTACGTTATGATAAAAACAGGAGAGGGTAAGAGAGGTGATTGACGATGTACAATATATTAGTGTGTGATGACGACAAAGAAATCGTAGAAGCAATCGAAATTTATTTGACACAGGAAGGTTATAACATCCTTAAGGCATATGACGGAACCGAGGCATTGGAAATTCTTGAAAGAGAAGAAGTTCATCTGCTGCTTCTTGATGTGATGATGCCGAAGCTTGACGGCATTCGTGCGACGTTAAAAATACGGGAGAAAAACAGCATTCCGATTATTATTCTTTCTGCAAAATCAGAAGACGCCGACAAGATCCTCGGATTGAACGTAGGAGCGGATGATTATGTTACGAAGCCGTTTAGTCCGTTGGAACTTGTAGCAAGAGTAAAATCCCAGCTCCGCAGATATACGCAGTTGGGAGGAACTGTGCGGGGAAAAAAGGATAAGATTTATGTTGTGGGCGGACTTCAGATCAATGATGATCTAAAAGAGGTCACAGTGGACGGAGAACCTGTGAGGCTGACACCGATTGAATATAATATACTTCTGCTTCTTATGAAAAATCAGGGAAGAGTATTTTCAATCAATCAGATCTACGAATCGATTTGGAACGAGGAGGCGATCGGCGCGGATAATACGGTTGCTGTCCATATCCGGCACATAAGGGAAAAGATCGAGATCAATCCGAAAGAACCCCGTTATCTGAAAGTTGTCTGGGGAGTCGGATATAAGATCGAGAAGGCACAATAGATAAGAAAAACAGGTGAAGAGAGGAATGTGAATGAAAGGATGGTATAGAAAGACTGCGATGAAAGCAGTTGTCCTGATCATGGGAGTGTTAAACGGAGCGCTGTTTTTCACATCTCTTGCGGTGACGACGAGATTAACCGGAACATTGAATCCGGCGGAGACAGTAAAATTGGCGGGAAAGCCGTACGAGGATTCGCCGGATTTCAGCAATACGGTGGAAGGTTATATGCTTCAGGTGCTTGAACAGTTTCAATTAAAAGCGCTGTTTGAGACGGACGGAGCATACAATCCCGATAAAGTGATCGATGTGATGTCTTATTTTGAAGACGCAGAGGCGGATGGTAAAAATCATTCAGGGCTGGTGTACAAGCTGTCAGATTTGATTGAGTGGAGCAAGGCGTACAGCGCCGAATCCGGCGGAGTGTATGATAAAAATGCGGTGATTGTCTGTAAACAGCCGAGTGGGAAATATTATTATTACTATACGGAAGAGTTTCTGAAACTGTTTGAGACAGGGGAACTTCAAATTACATTTGATACTGAGAAAATGGATATAGAGTCATTTTTTAATGACTTAAGCAATGGAACTCTTACTTCCTCCGGCGTGACCGACAAAATCATCATATATGATGCAGAAGGAAATGAACTGTATACAGATTGCTGGAACTACGGAGAGTCGGTTCGTGAGAATTATGCGCCCGTGGGAGCGGCGAATCTTCTTCAGGTTGTGAATGAGCGCCCTGAATTAAACGGAAAGCTCATGGTGATCTATGATCATTTGTCTTCTGTACTGACAAGTATAAACGACCGTTATACTCGATATGAGAGCGGATGGGAATATTTGGAAGAAGGAAATACGAACTTTACCTATTTATATGTGGATCAGGATACGAAAAAGGTTACGACAAATAAAAGCGAATATGCTGATCTTATGGTAAAAAGTGAGTCCGAGACAAATTCGAATATCGAACAAAGTATAGCAAATATGAAATCGGGCAAAAAGGTGAAATACGTTTTTGTCTATCCGAAATTAAAAGATTTTGAAACAAATATGGATATCTCTCCGACAACGGAATGGGATATGGTACGAGCTTATGATAATGACAGGACGTACGACAGTATTTTCGCGGTGGCGGTCGATACTTCTTACCCTATTAAGGATATGTTCTATGAAAGAAACGGGATCTATGAAGAGAATATTCCTCTTCTGCGCGGCGGGCTCGTGCTTTTGTGCGTCAGCGGGATTTTGTTTCTAGTCAGTTTTGTAATGGCAGGATTGACCGCAGGACGAAAAGAAGGGGGCAATGAAATTCATTTGACAGGATTTGACCAATGGAAAACAGAGCTTGCAGCAATAACCGTGATTGGAATTTGGGCAGTAGGAACGGCGATCATCTTAGGAGCCGGGATTCTTGAAAGCAATAATGTCGGCAATATGGTGGACACCCTCGGATATTATGGAGACCGCTATATGAGCGATATGCCGGAATTTTATTCGATGTTGTTTGTGCAGAAAGTAAGCTTTCTTGATATAGCTGGTATATTTTTGTACGGGCTGTTTACGTTCACCTGCTTTTTCGCGGGATATGTGAGTTTGATACGCAGGATCAAGGCAAAGAGTCTGTGGAAAGGAAGCCTGCTTTGTTCGATCCTTGCATTCGGAAAGAAAGTACTGGATGCGCGGAACGATGTTTGGCGGGTTATTCTGTTCATCAGTGTGTTTTTCTTTCTCCACTGGCTTGCATTTCTGGCTGGGAATATTCCGATGGCTTTGATTGCTTTGGCGGCGGATGGAGTGACGTTTTGGATCGTTTTGGGAAGTATGTTTGCGAAAGTCAGGATCAAGAAAGGGATTGAACAGATTGCAGACGGTAACCTTGAGTATCGGATCGATCTGAAAGGACTGCGCGGAACGGAGCGGAAGATTGCGGAGATGGTCAATGAGATCGGAAGCGGTTTGAATCGGGCGATCGATGAGGCTATGCGTAATGAACGGTTGAAAACAGATTTGATCACGAATGTATCTCATGATATTAAAACTCCGCTGACATCAATTATAAATTATGTGGATATTTTAAAACGGTCTGATATTTCGGATGAAAAGATACTTGGGTATTTGGACATTCTTGAAGTAAAGGCACAGCGTCTTAAGACTTTGACAGAAGACGTTGTGGAAGCGTCGAAAGTAAGCAGTGGTAATATTACGTTAGAATATATGGATATTGATTTCCGCGAGATGGTGCAGCAGACAGAAGGAGAGCTGGCAGAGAAATTTGCGGCGCGGAATTTGGCGGTTGTACTGAATCTTCCGGAAGAGCCGGCAGTTGTTCATGTGGACGGGCGTCGAATGTGGCGGGTGCTGGAAAATATTTTCGGGAATGCGGCAAAATACGCAATGCCGGGAACAAGAGTCTACGCGGATCTTTCTGTGACAGACGCAGAAGTTCGTTTTTCTTTGAAAAATGTGTCCGAACAGCAGTTAAATATTTCGGCGGATGAGCTGACAGAGCGTTTTATCAGAGGAGATATCTCCAGAAGCACGGAGGGAAGCGGACTCGGTCTTTCGATTGCAAAAAGTCTGACTGCAATGCAGGGCGGAACGTTTGAATTGTACCTTGATGGGGATTTGTTTAAAGTAGATATCCGGTTCCCAAGGAGAAATCAGGAGAAAAAACAAGTTTCGAAAACTGTTGACTGATCTTCTCTTTTGACCTGGAATTCAGAGTGGAGCTTTAAGACGGAGCAACATAAAAACGGCGTGTACGGACGATTGAGAATATCGTCTGTACAGCGCCGTTTTGTTTTATATAGAATCATTGTATGTTCTGCTCTTAAGGGCGGTATGTACGCGCTTTCTTACGAACAAATAACAGATGACCTGCAAGATAATCGTGATCAGCCATGACGCAGGATAGGAGATGAACAGAATATCCAGTGACCGATGTTTCGGGAAGACAAGGAAGATCCAAAGAATTCTTGTTCCTACAGTTCCTATGATGGAAAGAAGCATTGGCACTGCAGAATGTCCCATTCCGCGCAAAGCGCCGGGAAAGAGATCCATTAGTCCGCACATAAAATAAGTTACGGTTGTGTAGAGCAGGACTTCCATTCCGCATTGGATGACTTTCGGATCGGATGTGTAGATCCTCAAAAGCTCCGGTCCGAAGAGATAAGAGCCGCCGCCTAAGATCAGAGAGAGGATTACGGATAATAAAATACAATTTCTGAGTACTTTATCCATTCGTTTCCATTTTCCGGCGCCGAAGTTTTGGCTCGTGAAGCTCATACATGCCTGTGTGACTGAATTAGCTGTGGCATACAGGAAACCGAAAATATTGTTAGCGGCAGTATATCCTGCCATTGCGGTAGAACCGAAAGAGTTTACCGAAGACTGGAGAAGTACGTTTGAAAAATTAATGACCGTACTTTGGATTCCGGCAGGAATGCCGACTTGAAAAATCTGCCTTAAATAAACCCATTTTAATGTCAGTTTCGAAAAACGGAGCTGATAGCTGCTGTCTGACTGATACAGGCATCGGAGTACGAGAATACAGGAAATCATCTGCGCGATTACGGTTGCGATGGCAACTCCGGCAACTCC
>CAJLUP010000013.1 GCA_905209865.1 uncultured Lachnospiraceae bacterium | reverse complement strand
TACCTTAAATGAAAAACTAAATTCCACCATCATGCTGAATTTAGTCTTACTCTCTTCTTCTATATCCTATATTATTTTAGTACCTTCTATCCGCAGTAGAAAAGAGGTACTTATGTGTAAATCTATCCCTGGAAATCAAAAGCATATGACAATGGATCAGCGTATTATAATTGAAAAAGGTTTGGATCAAGGAAACTCCCTCCGTAGCATTGCTCTACAGCTAGGAAAAGATCCAACCACAATCTCCAAAGAAATTAAAAAGCACCGCACTATTCAGGAACATAGCCACTTCAATGAATCAAAAAATAAATGTGCTTTAATAAAAGACTGCAAGAAAAAGAATATCTGTGAAATCTATGCTCCGATATGCAAAAGAATGTGTAAACTCTGCAACCACTGTAATTCCCATTGCGATGACTTCATTCCTCGCAGTTATCATTGTTCCAAACTAGATAAAGCTCCCTTTGTATGCAATGCTTGCAGTAAAAAAAGCGGATGCCGTTTGGATAAGGCTTATTATAGAGCCACGATTGCTCATAGGGAATACCGAACCGTTCTGATTGAATCGAGAACTGGTATCAACATTTCTCCTGAAGATTTGATAAGGCTGGATGAACTGGTTTCCCCACTGATTATGCAGGGGCAGTCCCCTTACATGATCCTACAGAATCATCCGGAGATCCCTTACTCAGAAAAAACGCTTTACAATTACATTGAATCCGGAGCTTTGAGTGTTAAAAATATCGATCTGCCTAAAAAAGTAAAATATAAGCTCCGTTCTTCCGGCTCTTCTGAATTAGTTGATAAAACAATCTATGAAGGACGTACTTACAAAGACTTTCAGGCATTTTTAAAAGAGTTCCCGGATACAAGAGTTACTGAAATGGATACCGTTCTCGGCTGTGAAGGTTCCCACAAGGTGTTACTCACTTTCCACTTTTCCGAATGTTCTTTTATGATGGCGTATCTTCTTGACAGCAAAGAATCCGATCATATAAAAAATGTATTTGACTCCATTGAGCATGCGATTGGAACCTTTTCTTTTACCTCTGCTTTTTCGCTGATTTTAACGGACAGAGGCGGTGAATTTCAGATTCCGGATGCATTGGAATGCGGTGAAGACAACCTGATTCGGACAAGTATTTATTATTGTGATCCGATGTATTCCTGGCAAAAGCCGCATTGTGAAAAGAACCATGAATATATCCGAAAAATATGCCCGAAAGGAACATCCTTTGACGATTACTCGCAAAAAGATATCAATCTGATGATGAGCCATATCAACAGTACTCCAAGACAAAGCCTTGGAGGATTGTCGCCTATAGCTCTTGCAAAAATCATGCTCCCACATGAACTTTTAAATTTTTTTGCTCTCACTGAAATACCGGCAGATGAGATCGTATTAACGCCTGCATTATTGAAAAAATAAAACCAGATAATAAAACAAATCTGCGGATAAAGGCTCCATATCGTACATACCAGACAAGTGGAATTTAGTCTTACAGGGCAGATTCCAGTTGTCTCATTAGCATACATTTTTATTGCAGAAAAGCATTTATTATCTGGTTAAATTCCACTTTAAAGGATTTGACACAATTCGTCAAACCCTAAAATATCGAATTTAGTCTTCTGTATGGAATTTACTTTTACATATGGAATTTACTTATTCACTCAACCTTCATTTGTCTTAAATGAGTCCTAAATAAGTCCTAAACGAGTACATTGCTCGCATCATCATAAGCTGTGGATTCAACGATGCAAGTTATTTATAAAAACATTCAAGAATATAAAAGCGCACAGACGAAAAAGCAAACTTCTTCGCTTTCTTTTTAAATCACCAGAAGAGCCAAGAGGCACATTCCGGGATTGCAAGCGGTCGCCATTGCAAAAAACAGCAGGATAAAGACTTTCATCCCTATCCTGCCATTTGAGAACGACTGATTTTTCAATCGTCTTTTTTATTTACAAAACATCCTGTCTCTGCCTGAACAACATTTAGTCTTCTGCTTTGTATACATCTACAAGTTTTTTCAGATAAGCATATCTTTCCATAGCTTCCTGCTCATTGATTGCGAACAGTTTTTCTGCTTTCGCCGGATTTGCTCTCTTGAGGGCATTGTAACGTACTTCGCCGTCAAGGAATGCCTGATAATCTTCTTTCTTCGGCTCTTTGCTGTCAAGGAAGAATTTATCACCTTCTGCACCCGGATTGAAGCGGAAGTTATTCCAGTATCCACATTCTACCGCAAGCTGTTCCTCTGTCTGAGCTTTGCTCATACCTTTCTTGATTCCGTGGTTGATACACGGTGCATAAGCAATGATCAATGACGGTCCCGGATAAGCCTCTGCCTCTGTGATTGCTTTCACTGTCTGGTTGAAGTCAGCTCCCATAGCGATCTGTGCTACATATACATAGCCATAGCTCATTGCCATTCCTGCGAGATCTTTCTTCTTCGTCTCTTTACCGCCTGCAGCAAACTGTGCCGTAGCACCTGTCTTCGTTGCTTTTGAAGACTGTCCGCCTGTATTAGAGTAAACTTCTGTATCAAATACCATGATGTTAATATCTTTGCCGCTTGCAAGAACATGGTCTACACCGCCGTATCCGATATCGTAAGCCCATCCGTCTCCTCCGAATACCCACTGGGATTTCTTAGCGAGGAAATCTTTGTTTTTCAAAAGTTCTGCTTTTTCTGCACGATCACATCCGCAAGCTTCAAGAGCCGCAACAAGTTTATCTGTTGCTGTTCCGTTTGTTGCTCCACATGTATATGTGTCAAGGTATTCCTGTGCAGCAGCCTTAACATCTTCATTTTCTGCATCTGCCGCAAGTTTCTCAACAAGACCTTTCAGTCTGTTTCTGATCGTGTTCTGTGCAAGAAGCATACCATATCCAAACTCTGCGTTGTCTTCAAACAGTGAGTTGCTCCATGCCGGTCCTCTTCCTTCCGGTGTTACCGTGTACGGTGTGGACGGTGAAGAGTTACCCCAAATAGAAGAACATCCTGTTGCGTTTGCGATATACATTCTGTCTCCGAAAAGCTGTGTGATCAGTTTTGCGTACGGTGTCTCTCCACATCCTGCACAAGCTCCTGAGAACTCAAGAAGCGGCTGTTTGAACTGGCTTCCTTTTACTGTTGTCTCTTTATATTTAGCGACAACTTCCGGTTTCACCGGAATCTCTCTTCCGTAATCGAAGAATGCCTGTTTGCCTGCGTTCTCTTCCATGTTGCCCATAACGAGAGCTTTCTCACCCTTCTTGCCCGGGCAGACATTTGCACAAGAACCACATCCTGTACAGTCATAAGCGGATACTGTGATGGAGAACTTCATACCCGGCATACCGATCATCGGAATAGACTGCATTCCTTCCGGTGCATTTGCAGCTTCTTCTTCTGTCAGCGCTACCGGACGGATAACAGCATGAGGACATACATATGCACAGCGGTTACACTGGATACAGTTATCCGGCTGCCAGATCGGAATATCAACTGCGATACCACGTTTCTCATATGCGGAAGATCCTGACGGAGTAGATCCGTCTGCATAATCCGTAAATGCGGATACCGGAAGTGAATTTCCTTCCTGAGCGTTTACTTTTGTCTGAATATTTTTAACGAAATCAATTACATCTTTTCTTCCGTTCTCATCAATGTGCGGTACGGCAAGACCTTCGTCTGCTGCATCTTTCCAGCTTTCCGGAACTTCGATCTCTACGACCTGTTTTGCTCCTGCATCGATCGCATCATAGTTCATCTGAACGATCTTATCACCTTTTCTGCCGTATGTTGCTTTCGCTGCGGCTTTCATCAGGCTGATTGCTTCCTCTTCAGGAATAATCTCTGCAAGTTTAAAGAATGCAGACTGGAGCACTGTGTTGATACGTCCGCCAAGTCCGATCTCTTTACCAATCTTGATTCCATCGATCGTATAGAGCTTAATGTTATGGTTTGCGATATAAGCTTTTACCTGTCCCGGAAGATGTTTCTCAAGACCTTCCATATCCCACGGGCAGTTCAAAAGGAATGTTCCGCCGTCAACAAGCTCCTGTACCATGTTGTACTTGTCCACATAAGACGGGTTGTGACATGCTACGAAGTTCGCCTGATGGATCAGGTATGTTGATTTGATCGGTGATTTTCCGAAACGCAGGTGAGACATTGTAACACCGCCTGATTTCTTAGAATCATAGTCAAAATATGCCTGAGCATACATATCTGTATTGTCACCGATGATCTTGATCGAGTTCTTGTTCGCTCCGACTGTACCGTCAGCTCCGAGTCCCCAGAACTTACAGTTGATCGTTCCTTCCGGTGTTGTAACGAGCGGCTCGTCTGCTTTCAGAGAAAGATTTGTCACATCGTCAACGATACCGAGCGTAAATTTTGCTTTTTCATCGTTGTGATATACTGCAACGATCTGCGCCGGTGTTGTATCTTTGGAACCAAGTCCGTAACGTCCTGTATAGATCGGAACTGCATCAAACTTCGATCCTTTTAATGCTGCAACAACATCAAGATAAAGCGGCTCACCGAGAGCTCCCGGCTCTTTTGTTCTGTCAAGAACAGAAATCTTCTTAACGGAATCCGGAATTGTATCAATCAATGCTTCTGCACTGAACGGTCTGTAAAGACGAACTTTTACAACTCCGACTTTTTCTCCGGCTGCTGTCAGATAGTCGATCGTTTCTTCAATCGTATCACATACAGAACCCATTGCAACAATTACATGCTCTGCATCCTCTGCTCCATAGTAATTGAACAGTTTATAGTTCGTTCCGATCTTCTCATTTACTTTGTCCATGTAATTCTGAACAATTCCCGGAAGCGCATCGTAATACGGGTTACATGCTTCTCTTGCCTGGAAGAAGATGTCCGGGTTCTGTGCAGAACCTCTCTGACACGGATGATTCGGGTTCAATGCGTGAGCGCGGAACTCATCGATCGCGTCCATGTTCACCATATCTTTCAGATCTTCATAATCCCATGTCTCGATCTTCTGGATCTCATGAGAAGTACGGAATCCGTCAAAGAAGTTGATAAACGGAAGTTTTCCTTCAAGAGCCGCACAGTGAGCAACCGGTGTCAGGTCCATAACTTCCTGTACGCTTGATTCACAAAGCATCGCTGCGCCAGTCTGACGACATGCATATACGTCGGAGTGATCTCCGAAGATAGAAAGCGCATGGCTTGCAAGTGCACGGGCAGATACGTTAAACACGCCCGGAAGCTGCTCACCTGCCACTTTATATAAGTTCGGAATCATCAAAAGCAATCCCTGAGATGCTGTAAATGTCGTTGTCAGCGCTCCTGCTGCCAAAGATCCGTGCACAGCTCCTGCCGCACCTGCCTCAGACTGCATCTCTGTAACTTCTACGGTCGTTCCGAAGATATTTTCTCTGCCTTCTGTCGCCCATTCGTCAACATGCTCCGGCATAACGGATGACGGTGTGATCGGGTAGATCGCTGCAACTTCTGTGTATGCGTAAGATACATGAGCGGCTGCCTGATTGCCATCCATAGTCTTCATTTTTCTTGCCATTTTTTTGCTCCTCCTTAAGTTTTACATTGAATAAAATAAATTTTCCACATGTGTCCTCATTATATCGCCAAAATCGTCAAAAGTCTATAGAGGGCAGTTTGTTTTTTGTTTATTTTTAAGCACATATTACAACTCTGCACTCTTCTTATGCTTTTTCCGCAGATAAATAAGAGCCGTTCCGGTACCTGCTACGATCAATCCTGCAAGGAGCTGGGATACAGCAATTCCAACTCCCGGAAGTAAAAGCTGATCTGTCCTCAACCCTTCGATCCATAATCTTCCAAGTCCGTAGCCAAACAAATATAACAAAAACAACTCTCCTTCGTATTTTTTATGCTTCCGATAAGCAAACAAAATAATCAGCAATACCATGCACCAAAGGGATTCATAGAGAAATGTCGGATGTACCTGAATATAGCTGACTCCGTCCATTCTCTCCATGTGCAGGCGCATCTGCTCTGTCACATCCGAAGAACGCACCGCGTCTAGCGGAAGCCGCATTGCGAACAGACTGTCCGTATACTCGCCAAATGCTTCCCTGTTGAAAAAATTCCCCCATCGTCCAAGCATCTGTCCGTTTAAGATTGCCAGTGCAACTGTATCGAAGATCAGAAAAGGAGACAAGTGTTTCCAGCGTGCAAGGACAAATACTGCGATAACCGCACCGATCACTCCGCCATAGATCGCCAGTCCTCCTTCCCTGAGATTAAAAATATCCAGCAGATTATCTTTATACATATCCCACGAAAAGATCACATAATACAGCCTTGCTCCGATAATCCCGACCACAACGCCGATAATCCCCATATCAAGATAATCTTCCGGATTCTGCCCTGTCCGCTTTGCCTCGCGGGCAGCAATCCAAAATCCAAGCAAAATCGCTGTTCCAATGATGATTCCATAATACGCAATTTCAATGCCGAATACGTCGATACTCTTTCCGACATTTTTAAGATAAATTCCCAAATTGGGAAAACTGATCTCTGTATGCATAAATGATGCCGCTCCTTTTCATTTTTATTTGATAGAATAAAAGTGTGCTTCTCACTCCCCCCCGCGCTGTAAGAAGCGGAAATAAAAAACGGATACAAGACGGCAAAGAAGCGTGTCTGCACGGTTCCATGCCGTCTGTATCCATCGCTGAACTGTTTTTATACGTTGAATCTAAACAGCATTATATCGCCGTCCTGCACAACATATTCTTTTCCTTCCAGTCTTACAAGCCCTTTCTCTTTCGCAGCCGCATGAGTTCCGCATGCCATAAGATCATCATAGCTGACAACTTCCGCACGGATAAATCCGCGCTCAAAATCTGTATGGATCTTTCCTGCTGCCTGAGGCGCTTTTGTGCCTTTTTTGATCGTCCACGCACGAACTTCCGGTTCTCCTGCCGTCAGGTAACTGATCAACCCGAGGAGATGATAACTTGCACGGATCAATTTCTCAAGTCCTGACTCTTTTAATCCTAATTCTTCAAGGAACATTGCCTTTTCATCATCATCAAGCTGAGAAATCTCTTCTTCGATTTCTGCGCATACAACAAACACTTCGCAGTCTTCGCTTGCCGCGTACTCTCGAACCGCTTTCACTCCTTCGTTATTTGCACCGTCATCTGCGAGATCATCTTCGGATACATTTGCCGCAAAAATAACAGGTTTTGCCGTCAGGAGGTTATAACTTGCAAGCCACTCCTGCTCGTCCTCATCATCTGTCGCAAAGCTTTTCGCCATTTTATTATCTTCCAGATGCGCTTTCACGCGATTTAAAAGATCAAGTTCTTTCGCCGCTGTTTTATCATTACGGGAAAGTTTAACTGTCTTTGCAATCCGTCGTTCCAAAATCTCCAGATCTGAAAAGATCAGTTCCAAATTGATCGTCTCAATATCTCTGATCGGATCAATGCTTCCGTCTACATGAACAATATTTGTATTTTCAAAACAACGGACAACATGAACGATTGCATCCACTTCTCTTATATTTGCAAGGAACTGATTGCCGAGACCTTCGCCTTTTGACGCGCCTTTTACAAGTCCTGCAATGTCAACAAACTCGATTGCGGCAGGAATGATTTTTTTCGTATGATACATCTCTCCGAGTACATCAAGACGCTTGTCCGGCACTGTTACGACTCCCACGTTCGGATCGATCGTACAGAACGGATAATTGGCAGATTCTGCCCCTGCTTTTGTCAGTGAATTAAACAGTGTACTTTTTCCTACGTTCGGCAAACCGACGATTCCTAATTTCATATTTATCTTTCCCTATCTGAAAACCCTTGATTTTATAAGGTTTTCACCCTTCTTATGATTTCTTTACGCCCTTTTTACGCCTTTTAATTTAATCGGCGGCGCAGCTTGTTGAACTTACGCGTCCTAAAAATCCTGGAACACATTTTTTTAACTTCTTTTATAAAAAAAGAGTCCAACGCAAATATAAAGTATAGCATAAGGACTCCTTCTTTTCAATCTTAACAGGCAAACATTTCGGCCTGCAATTTCACTAGAATTTCACTTCTATCCTTGCGCCAGTCATTCCCTTTTAAGATTATCCGAACAAAAACGCAATTCCTTTTCATACAGGAGGCTAATCTCTCGTTTCCATCAAGATCACCTTACCATACACAAATGAAATTTCCACTTCATCTTCGGCAAATTCATTACTCACGCACAGACTGTCGCTCGGTTTCAGGAAATGATTCGTAAGAGGATATTTCGCGCCCACAATATTAAAGCTGTCAACAGGTTGTTCTAACGGGAACAGAGAAAAGTACGGGCCGAAAGCTTCTTCTTTTTTCAATGTAATGCTTTGATCAAGAAGTCTTATTTTATTATGAGCATCCATAATACATGCATCCGCTCCCGCTTCCACAGCAATCTGCAGACATTGCACATTTGCCCAAAGATGATCGATCCTGTTTCCGGTCGCACCTAGAATCACGATCTTTTTTCGGTTCAATCCGATGCAAAGGCGCAGCGCAATCTCTGTATCAGACGCATCTTTTACAGGATTAAATTCCCTTACCGGCACATCCAGTTCTTCTTTATAGTAATCGACAAGCTTTCTCGGAACGCTGTCAAAATCACCTACGATATAATCCGGTTTTATTTCATTGTCGTACAAAAACACAAGTCCTCTGTCCACACCGATAATAAATTCCGTAT
This sequence comes from uncultured Lachnospiraceae bacterium, assembly GCA_905209865.1. Lineage (GTDB taxonomy): Bacteria > Bacillota > Clostridia > Lachnospirales > Lachnospiraceae > Mediterraneibacter. The sequence continues at coordinate 18,465 of CAJLUP010000013.1, read as the reverse complement.
CTTCACTTTTTAAAATTGAGAGGGCAAAATCCTTTTCCAGCATCCCGCCGCTCACGATTACAGTCTGCTTACTCATGACTTTTCAATATCTCCATAAATCTCTTCGTATTTTCCGCAATATTCCCTTTGAAAACTCCCGAACCGGAAACGATAATATTCGCCCCTGCATCCAGAACTTCTCCCACATTTTCGCAATAAATACCGCCGTCCACTTCGATATCCGTCTTCAGTCCCCGCTCCTCAAGCAGAGAGCGCAGCTCTCTGATCTTATCAAGAGATTCCGGAATAAACGCCTGTCCGCCGAATCCCGGTTCAACACTCATAATAAGAAACATATCCGCAAGTTCCAAATACGGGATCAGTTCCTTCACCGGAGTTGCCGGCTTAATCGTGATTCCCGCTTTCACGCCGCTTGCATGTATTTCATCCAGCGTTGCTTTCAAATCTTCACATGCCTCAAAATGAACAGTAATGATATCTGCTCCGCATTTCGCAAACTCTTTTACATACCGAATCGGTTCTGTCACCATAAGATGTACGTCAAGCGCCTGTTTTACCGCGCCTTTTAACGAAGACAGTACCGGCATACCGAATGAAATGCTCGGTACGAAAATTCCGTCCATCACATCAAAATGTATATATTTTGCACCTGCTTTTTCTGTCTGTTCGATCTGTTCTCCCAACACTTTAAAATCAGCCGAAAGAATCGACGGGGCAAGAATATTCTCCATCTTTAATATCTCCTTTTTTCCTGTAATTCACGGTACATCGCAACATAATCGTCATACCGGATCTTGTGTATCTTTCCTTCTTCTACCGCCTGCTTTACCGCACAGTCCGGCTCGTGCACATGGTCGCACCCTGAAAAACGGCACGTTCCTTCATATAGCTCGAACTCCGGGAAATAATATTTTAACTGTTCTTTTTCAAAGTCATTAACATAAAGGGAACTAAACCCCGGAGTGTCTACAATATACGAACCGTAATCTGTTATGTCTTCCTCTTCTTCCAAAACCAGAAGTTCCGAATGTCTTGTCGTATGCTTTCCTCTGTCGATCTTCCGGCTGATACTTCCGGTTTCCATCGTCACTTCCGACTGCAGAAGATTGATCAGCGACGACTTTCCCACTCCCGAAGGTCCTGCAAGAACGGTTGTCTTCCCATACAGGATCTTCTTCACTTCTCCGATATTCCATCCTTCTTTTGCACTGGTGAAAAAGACCGGATACCCGCACGATCTGTAAACTTCTTCCATCTTGGAAATATCGTCCTCTTTTGCGATATCGGATTTGTTGAAGCATAAGATCACGGGGATCTTTTTCTGTTCCATCATTACGAGAAAACGATCGAGAAGATTAAAATGCGGTTTCGGTTTCGTCACCGCAAATACGACAAGCGCCTGATCGATATTCGCCACTGCCGGACGGATGAGTTCATTTTTCCTTGTAAGGATTTCCCTGATATTGCCTGTTTTTGTCTCTTCGTCCAAAACTTCTATTTCTACATTATCTCCGACAAGCGGCTTAACGCCGTCTTTTCGGAAAATGCCTTTTGCTTTACATTCATAAACACCGGATTCTACTACATGGACGTAGTAGAATCCGGCAATCCCTTTTACAATTTTACCTTGCATATTTTATAAATTCCCTGTCAGTCCCGATCACTCATAATCTCCGAAATCTCCGCCGTTTTCAGGATCAGTCGGGCCTGACTGTGATCCTTTGCTGACAAAATAATATACTTGTGTTCCTTTTTCCACTTTTGTACCGGCTGACGGAGTTACACTATAGATCGTTCCGACCGGAGTATCGCTGTAATCTTCTCCTCCGTATACCGGAACAAATCCAGCCTCAGTCAGCACTTTGACCGCCGTGTTTTTCTCCATTCCGATCACATCACTTGGAATTGTGGACCATTCTGTTTTTGATCCAAGTGTTATAGTATATTTTACTGTTGTACCTTTCTTTACTTTTGTTCCTGCTTCCGTTTCCTGCGCAACAACCGTTCCTGCCGTTCCGCCGGCATACTCTTCCTTAGGACTTCCTTTCAGTCCTCGTTCTTCCAACGCGGCGGCGGCCTGCTCTGCCGTCATGTTCAAAAGAGACGGCACTTCTACTTTATCTTTTTCAGGATCTTTTCCTTTACTGATAATAAGCTGAACACTTGTGCCCTCATCAACCTGCTCTCCCGGAGCCGGTGTGGAGCTGACTACATTTCCCATTTCAACTGTATCGTCATAAACTGCCTCACCTTTTGTCACTTTCAGTCCGACATCTTGAAGCATTCTTTCTGCATCTGCCTCTGACTGATTCACAACGTTCGGAACGCTTACTTTTTTCGCCGCTTCTCCGCTGCTGATTACAACCGTAACAGTTGAATTCTTTTTCACTTTCTTGCCTTTTCCCGGATTCTGACTCTTAACTTCGCCCTTTTCATATTCATTGGAAGGCTCCTCTTTGTCAGCCTTTTTAATACCAAGATTTTTCTTCTTAAGCTCCGCCTGAGCGTCCTCGAATGTCATTCCGCGTACATCCGGCACCGTCACCGTCTGTTCCGTCTTCGTCGACAAGCCTGCTCCTTTGAAAAATCCCGCCGCATTTCCGACAAGGAACAAAATCAACAATGCAATCACGACTCCGGCTACGATCATCAAGATCTTCATGATCCGTTTCGTGTCAGGGTTCACATCCTTTTTCTTCCGTCTGTCATTCTGACCACGTTTTCTGTCATTATAATCGTCATCATCGTAGTCATCGTCATAATCATCGTCGTAATCATCGTCATCATCGTAGTCATCGTCATAATCATCATCATAACGGCGTCCCTGGATCTGCTCTAATTCCTCAGTAGACATAACCATTGTACGGTCTGTCTCTGCGCCTGCTCCGGCGCCGAAAACAACGAAATCCCCGTTCGGCTCTACAAGAGATCTTTTCAAATCCATAAGCAAAGACGCGCAGTCCGCATAGCGACGTCCCGGATTCTTCTGCGTACATTTCATAATAATACACTCGAGACTGTACGGAATGTTCGGAACTTCTTCAGCCGGAGATGTGATCTCTTCCTGAAGATGCTTCAATGCAACGGATACGGTTGAGTCTCCGTCAAACGGTACATGACCTGTGATCATTTCATACATCGTGATTCCGATCGAGTAGAGATCACTCTTCTGATCCACAACTCCGCCTCTTGCCTGCTCCGGTGATGTATAATGAACAGAACCCATAACGCTCGTACTGATCGTCTGCGTAGAAGTCGTCGCACGGGCAATACCAAAATCTGTCACTTTTACTTTGCCGTCTTTTGAAATGATAATATTCTGCGGCTTAATATCTCTGTGGATAATATGATGATTATGCGCCGCCTGCAGTCCGGTTACCATCTGAATGGAAATACTGATCGTCTCTTTCGCTGAAAGTCTTCCTTTTTTCTTTATATAATCTTTCAGCGTAATTCCTTCCACAAGTTCCATTACCATGTAGTACAGACCTCGATCCTGACCGACATCATATACATTTACCACATTCGGATGCATCAATCCTGCTGCCGCCTGTGCCTCGCTCAAAAACTTCTTTATAAATACCTGATCCGAACGGTAGTCGCTTTTTAATACTTTGATTGCAACATAACGGTTTAATTTACGGTCTTTTCCTTTGTAAACATCTGCCATGCCGCCCGACCCGATCCGTCCGAGTATCTCATATCTTTTTCCTAAGCAAACGCCCTCTTTAATCATAATACACTCACCTCATCTGCAAACGGTTCTATAAGGACGACCCCTATATTATCTGTACCGCCGTTTTCTTTTGCTGCCTCTACAAGAGCCTGACCTGACTCTACAATATCTCTTCCACCCTGCACAATATGGAAAAGTTCCTCATCCTCTACCATATTGCTTAAACCGTCTGTACACATCAATATGATGTCTCCCCGTTTCAGACGGTGCTCATAAAAGTCTACCTCTACATCGGCTTTCGCGCCGATCGCTCTCGTAATAATATTTTTATCAGGATGATGCTTGGCTTCTTCCGGTTTGATCCCGCCAAGCCTTACCATTTCTTCCACAAGGGAATGATCTTTTGTAAGCTGCTGAATGCCTTGATTGATCAGATACAAACGGCTGTCTCCTACATTTGCAAAATACATCATCTGATTTGAAATCGTTGCAGCTACAACCGTCGTTCCCATTCCTTTGAGATGTTCGTCTCTGGAAGCTTCTTTAATGATCTCCCTGTTTGCCGCTTTGATCGCGCTCACAAGACTCCTCTCAATATCTTCACCTTCACTCATCGCCAATTCCCTGTTGAGCACTTCAACCGTATACTTGGAAGCATAATCTCCAGCCTGATGTCCTCCCATACCGTCTGCCACCACAAAGAGATTCTGAAGAATTCCGAGAGGTCTGTCCGTTACATAGACATAATCCTGATTCACTTGTCTTACCATTCCTACATCTGTTATCGAAAATGTTCTCATACGCTTCTCCTTAATCCTCGTTCATTGTCTCTTCCTCGTAGCGCCGTCTAAGCTGACCGCACGCTCCGTCGATATCCGAGCCCATTTCTCTTCTTATAGTAACATTAATTCCGCTTTTTTCAAGTTTATTTTTGAAATTCAAAGCACTTTTGCGGCTTGGACGCTGAAAAGAACGCTCCTTCACAGGGTTTACCGGAATCAGGTTCAGATGACAGTTGCGAGGGGCAAGAAGCGCTGACAGCTCTCTTGCATCTTCATCTGTATCATTCACCTGATGCACAAGACTGTACTCGAATGTAACCCTGCGCCCTGTCTTTTCAAAATAAGTATCACAAGCTGAAAGCACTTCTCCTAATTCATACTTATTCGCAACAGGCATCAGTTTTCTCCGTTTTTCCTGGGTAGAGCCGTGAAGAGAAAGCGCCAGCGTAATCTGCAGATGTTCCTCTGCCAGTTCCAAAATTCTTGGCACAATCCCGCATGTGGAAACTGTCACATTCCGCTGACTGATATTCAGTCCGTGTTCATCTGTCAGTATATGAATGAATTTCAAAAAATTATCATAATTATCAAGCGGTTCCCCTGTTCCCATGATAACGATATTCGAAACCCGCTCCCCGATAATTTTCTGGATCTGATAAATCTGACCGAGCATCTCAGATGCCGACAGATTCCGTTTCAGACCTCCGATCGTTGATGCACAAAAGGCACACCCCATACGGCATCCCGCCTGTGAGGAAATACATACCGAATTACCGTGCTTATATCTCATAAGAACGCTTTCCACCATATTCCCGTCATGCAGACGAAACAAAAACTTGTTCGTTCCATCCAGCTTTGACTGCTGACGTTCTGCCATCTCCACCGGAAAAATGTCATATTCCTCCGCAAGTTTCTCCCTCAGCTTTACAGACAGATTCGTCATCTCGTCAAAACGATCTGCAAGCTTCACATGCAGCCACTCATACACCTGTTTTGCCCGAAACGGCTTCTCCCCCAGATGCTCCATCTCTTTTTTTAATTCTTCATATTCATATGCCCGAATATCTTTCTTCATTCTCATACTTCCCTTTTTTCATTTTTCGACGCCGTCCTGCCGCTTCTTTGCTTATCGCCGCTTTACAGCCGCGCCGCGCGTTCTTTCATTTTCAGACAGCGCTGCCCGATCCTGCCTTCTTAACCTTTCTTCCGCATCCGCGCAATAAAAAATCCGTCGCTTTTATGAACTCCGGGCAAAAACTGAATACATCCTGTCTCTGTCACACTTTCCCGCAATTCGGCGCACAAGTCTTCCCTGATATCATCTGCATAAAATTCCGGAAATTCTTCCAAAAACCAATGTACGTTCTCAACATTCTCCTTTGGATTCACAGTACATGTGCTATAGAGAAGTTCCCCTCCGGGTTTTACATAAGAAGCCGCACAGGAAAGGATCTTCCGCTGAAGCTGGACAAGACTCTCGATCCCTTCCAAAGACGCCTTATATTTCAGATCTGTCTTCCGGCCGAGTACTCCAAGACCGGAACAGGGAAGGTCGGCAATCACAATGTCCGCCTTTTCTGCCGACTTCTCATCATACGCAGACGCGTCCTGACAAACTGCCGTCACATTGTGAAGTCCCATACGTTCTATATTTTCCTCGATCAAAGACACTTTATATTCCGTCAGATCGCGGGCTTCCACATGACCGGAACATCCGGTCGTCTCTTCCTTGTCCTTCTCTTCCTTGTCCTTCTCTGTTCCGCTGCCCTTTACTGCGTCTGTTTCTGTTCTGTCTTTCTTGCGTTCTTCCATCAAAATCCGTTCTGCAATGTCAAGCGCCTTTCCGCCCGGAGCCGCGCACAGATCGATGACCTGAGCGCCTGCCTGCACATGCGCCAGTTCTCCTACAAGCATCGAACTGATATCCTGCACGACAAACAAGCCTTCCCGAAACACCGCTAAAGACTCCAAATAGTCATATTTTGAGATAAGAAGCGCATCCCGAAGATAAGGATGCTCTTCCACAGAAACATTTTCTTTTTCAAGCCGTTCTTTCAGTTGTTCAGGCGTGATCCTGCTTCTGCAGCACCTGATCGTTGTCGGCTTTTCTGTCTGAAAATCTTTCAGCATCGTCTCGATCAAAGGAAGTTCATACGTTTCTTTCCATAATCGGATGATCCATTCCGGACAGGAATACTGTACTGAAAGACGTTTGATCGGATCTGACGGATACTCTACCTGACCGATCCCTTTTGCGATGCTTCGCAATACGCCGTTTACATATCCCCGCAAACCGGAAAAACCTTTCCTTACCGCCAGCTTCACCGATTCACTGCAGACCGCATGATCTGGAACACTGTCCATATATTTGATCTGATAGACCGCGCTTCTTAAAAGAGCCCGGATAAACGGCTTCATCTTTTTTACTTTTACTTTCGAGAACTTATCGAGAATATAATCAATCTCTGTCATATGTTCCAGCGTGCCTTCTGTAACCCGAGTGATAAATGCTCTCTCTCTTTTTTCAAGATATTGATATTTTGCCAAAACTTCTCTTAATACGATATGGCTGTATCTGCCGTTTTCCGTCACTTCCATAAGGATCGCGACTACGATTTCTCTTTCATTGATCGCCTTTGCCATTATTCTCTCCCAAATACCGAGCCTTCTTCCAGTGCATATCCTCGCAGGAATGCACCTGTATCCATCCGTTTCTTTCCGGGCATCTGCACTTCTAAAACACGGAGCACTCCGTCTCCTGTCTGTACGCAGAACGAATCTTTTTCCACGGAAACTACCGTTCCCGGCATTGTGTTCCATTCATTTTTTTCTTTGGTCTGTCCGATCTGTTCTGTCCTGTCCTGACCGTTATCCCTTGTGCTTTTTCCTTTTTGTCCCTGAGGCTCTGCCTGTGCTTTCCAGATCTTCATCACTTTGCCGCCTGTATGCGTATATGCGCTCGGCCATGAATTCAACCCGCGCACAAGTCGCTCGATCTGTACCGCCGTCTTCGTCCAGTCAATATCTCCGAGATCTTTCGTAAGCATTTTCGCATAGGCAGTCGGACTTTCCGGCTGCTTTTCAAACACTGCCGTTTTCTTTTCTATAGCATGCAATGTCTCCACGCAAAGCGCCGCGCCTGCTTCTGCCAACTTATCATGAAGAGACTCTCCTGTCTCGTCTTCTGCGATCGGAATTTCTGTTTTGAGGATCATATCCCCGGTATCAAGTCCTTCATCCATCTGCATCGTCGTTACGCCAGTCACGGTCTCCCCTTCTATGATCGCCCACTGGATCGGAGCCGCTCCACGGTATTTCGGAAGCAAGGACGCATGAACATTAATACAGCCGTAAGGTGTCATTTCAAGAATCGCTTTCGGCAGGATTTGACCGAAAGCAACGACAACCATCACATCGGCATTATATTTTCTCAATTCTTCCACACATTCAGCATCGCGCACCCGTTTCGGCTGATACACAGGAATACCATGCCTGACCGCCGCTTCCTTTACCGGAGTAAACTGCATTTCCTTCCCTCTGCCTTTCGGTTTATCGGGCTGCGTCACAACCAGACACACATCATGCCCGGCCTCTACAAGCGCCTCCAGAGTTCCGACCGAAAAATCGGGGGTTCCCATAAATATTACTCTCATTCTTCCACTCCTTCTGTCTCTTCCTGATCTTCATCATCATAAGATACTTCATGAAGTCCGTCTTCTGCCAGTCCTACATATAATTTTCCGTCTAAATGGTCGATCTCATGGCAGAACGCCCTCGCAAGCAGTCCTTCCCCTTCCATTTCAAACTCATTCATATTTTCATCGAACGCCCGCACCTTCACATAGTTCGGTCTTGTAACGATCCCGAATTTTCCGGGAACGCTTAAGCACCCCTCTTCTCCCGTCTGCTCTCCTGATGTCTCGATGATCTGAGGATTGATCAAAATGATCGGGCCTTCGCCTACATCGATCACCACGATTCTTTTCAAAACGCCGACCTGCGGAGCTGCGAGTCCAACGCCATTGCTTTCATACATTGTCTCAAGCATATCTCCGATCAATATTTTCGTGCGAAGCGTCATCTTCGGTACTGCCTTACACTGTTTTTCTAATATATCGTCTCCGATTTCTCTGATTGCTCTGATTGCCATTTTTCTCCTTCTTTCTATCCGTTACATTGGATTAAAATCAAATTGTATTCTCATTTTATCAAAACCCGAATTGATCTCAATATATTTTTCTGTCCGGTCTTTGAGCACGACAAGATCATTGTAGTGTGCCGTTTTTACATAAATCACTCTCCGATAAACGTCGTTAATCTTCTCAATCCCCGGACTTGCCGGACCGATCACGGATGCCTCGATATTCTTCTTTGCTTTTATCATATATTCTTTTAAATACTTACACCCTGTTTCCAACAGCGCCTCGTCTGTGCATGATACAAATACCGCCAGAAGATGCTCTGTCGGCGGATACCCCATCAATGTTCTGTATCGGATCTCTTCTTCATAGAAAGCCTCGTAATCCTGCGCCGCAGATGTCACGATCGCGTAATGATCCGGGCTGTATGTCTGAATGACCGCCTCACCTTTTTTCTCACCCCGGCCCGCTCTTCCGACCGCCTGCGTCAAGAGCTGAAACGTTCGCTCGCCCGACCTGTAATCGTCCGTATAGAGCGACATATCCGCCGCCAAAACACCGACCAAAGTCACATTCGGGAAATCATGTCCCTTTACGATCATCTGCGTTCCAACAAGAATATCTGCCTCTTCATTTGCAAATGCTGACAGGATCTTCTCATGAGAATCTTTCTGCCGGGTTGTATCCATATCCATGCGCAGTACCCTTGCCCTCGGGAAAATCCGTTTCACAATGTCCTCGATCTGCTGTGTCCCTGCGCGAAACTCTCCGATATGATCAGAACCGCATTCAGGACATGTTTTCACGCGGGAACTCTCATACCCGCAGTAATGACACCGCATCTTTCCGTCTCTGTGAACAGAAAGCGACACATCACAGTGCGGACACTTTACAACATGACCGCATTCCCTGCAGGAAACAAACCCCGAATAGCCTCTCCGATTTAAAAAGAGCATCGTCTGTTCGCCTCTTTCAAGCCTTTCTTTCATCAGTTCCTGCAGTTTTTCACTGAGGATAGAACGGTTTCCCTTCTTTAATTCTTCCCGCATATCCACGGTATAAACCTCTGCCGGACTCTGCATTTTCGAACGGTTTTTCATTTCAAACAGAACATACTCGCCCCTTTTCGCCCGATACATCGCTTCCATTGACGGGGTCGCACTCCCGAGAACAACGCTCGCATTTTCTGTCTGCGCCCTTCTCTGCGCTGTCTCCCTCGCGTGATATCTCGGCGTCTGTTCGCTTTTATAAGTCGGCTCATGCTCTTCGTCGATGACGATCAGTCCCAGATTCGGAAACGGTGTAAACAACGCTGATCTCGGTCCGATCATCACATCCACTTCCCCGGCTTTTGCCCGCATCATCTGATCGTATCTTTCTCCTGCAGATAGTCTGGAATTCATCACCGACACGCGGTCTTTAAATCTTCTGTAAAACCGCATCACGGTCTGATATGTCAGCGCGATTTCCGGAATCAGAACAATCGCCTGCCCGCCCTGATCTACAACAGACTGTATCATTTCCATATAAACTTCTGTCTTTCCGCTCCCCGTAACACCATGGATCAAATACGTTTTCCGAACGCCGTTTTCATAGTCGTGGCAAAAGCTGTCGATCACCTGCCGCTGTTCTTTGTTATAAATCAGATTCTGATCTTGAACGATTTCCCCATGAACCGGGTTACGGTACACCTGCTTTGATTCCACAGAAAGAACGTGCTGTTCTTCCAGCGCACGGATCACCGGAGCCGTAATATTGAGTTTTTTTCTGACAAGTTCATAATCCAGAAGAGGATCGTCAAGAAGCGCCGCCATCAGACGCGCCCTTGCTTTCTGATTCTTTTCTAAATAATAATGAAGCTGACGTTCTCCGGTTTCTTTGTCGAGCAAAAGTCTGAGCTGTCTTTTCACTTTTGCATTTTCTTTCTGCTTAATCGGAAGAACGGTCTTTAATGACTGGAGCATTGTCCCGCCGTAATTTGATTTCATCCACGCAGCCAATGCGATCAGTTTTGCCTCAATTTCCACACTGCTGCGTGAAATATCAATAATCTCCTTCACCTTTGCAAGATCATAATCACATGTATCCGTCAGTGCAGTTACATACCCTTTCGTCTCACGGTTTCCCTTTCCAAAAGGAACGACCACTTCCATGCCCGCCTCCAGTTCCTGCTCCAACCGCTCGGGTATCCGATATTGAAAGATCTTATCCAGTTTTTCATGTTGAATATCTATGATTACATCCGCAAACAATCTCAATCCCCTTATCTTTCTTACTTTTCCCGAAGTTCTTCCAGCACCTCAGCGATCAACACTCTCTCATCCATCGGATATTTTACCCCTTTGATCTCCTGATAATCTTCATGGCCTTTCCCAGCCAATACGATTACATCACCTGTCCGTCCATGTTCGATGGCATATTTGATCGCTTCTTTTCTGTCGCAGATCTCCACATACTCTCCGTCGGTCTTTGCAATTCCGATCTTAATATCATTGATGATCTCCTGAGGCTCTTCAAACCGCGGGTTATCAGATGTGATGATCGTAAGATCTGCCAGACGTCCCGACACTTCGCCCATCTCATATCTTCTGTCTTTCGAGCGGTTTCCTCCGCATCCGAACAGACACACAAGACGCTTCGGATTGTATTCTTTTAATGTTGTAAGAAGGCTTTCCAAACTCATCGCATTATGAGCATAATCGATCATCAATGTAAAATCATCCGACACTTTTATCATCTCAATACGGCCTTTTACTTTCGCCGTTTTAAGCACTTCCGTTATCTTCTCAGACGGAACTGCGAAATGGCGGCACACTGCAATCGCAGTCAACGAATTATATACGCTGAATTTTCCGGGTATATCGATCTCTACATCAAAATCCGCCTGCCCCGTCACATGATATGAGACGCCCAAATATCCCGGTCTGGATACAAGTTTTACATTTTCTGCCCGCAGATCCGCTTTTTCCGAAAATCCAAACGTCTCTGTTTTACATACTGCATTGCGGAAAACATCTTCAAAATACGGATCGTCTATATTTGCAATGCCAAATCTGCACTGCTGAAACAACAGTCCTTTGCATCGCTTATAATCTTCAAAATCTTTATGCTCGTTCGGACCGATATGATCTTTCCCAAGATTCGTAAAAATACCGATCTCGAACGGGATTCCAGCCGTCCTGTGAAGCATCAGTCCTTGAGAAGAAACTTCCATAACAACACTGTCGCAGCCTTCTTCGACCATCTGTGCAAAATACTTCTGGATCGTAAACGATTCCGGCGTTGTATTTGCCGCAGGGATTGTTTTATCCCCGATGATCGCCTCGATCGTACCGATGAGTCCGACTTTATGTCCGACCCCTTCCAAGATAGACCGGATCATATACGTTGTCGTTGTCTTCCCTTTCGTTCCTGTAATCCCGATCACTTTCAGCTTCTCAGCCGGATATCCGAAATATGCCGCAGACATCAGCGCCAGCGCATACCTTGTATCTTCCACCCGGATCACGGTCACGCCCTCCGGCGCTTCGATCTCACGTTCTGCCACGACTGCCGCCGCACCTTTTTCCACTACGTCTGCAACATACTGATGTCCGTCAGAAACCGCCCCGCTGATACAGACAAAAACAGATCCTGACTCTACCTTTCTCGAATCATTGACTAGCGTTGTCACTTCCGTTTCAGCGCTGCCTTGAACGGCTTCATATTCTAACCGTTCCAACAATTTGCTTAATTTCATACTCCAAGCCTCCCGATTTTATTTTCCTATTGAAAATCGATCTTTTGACACCTTTATAGAATAACACAAGAAGCGTTTTGTTGCAAAACAAACGTTTCCCGCTCTTAAAAACTCGTGTCTTCCAATCGGCGATACCCTTCAAAACAGCGCGTTTTTATAGACAAATTTGTAATTTTACTATATAATTAGACGGTATGTGTACATTTTCGGTGACATCAGTCCCGCTTTGTTGTTCTCACACCGAAATGTCTCTGATCTATTTGCAATTTTAGGAAAGAGAGGGAAAACTATTGTTTACAGATTTTATTACAAACATGATCAACTCACTAAGTGATCTGCTCTACAGTCACATTTTGATCGTACTGCTTCTCGGAGCAGGTATCTTCTTCACGATCAAAACAAAATTTGTACAGATCCGCATGTTTATCGAATCCCTTCGTGTTGTCGCACAACCGGGCAGTGATAAAAACGGACTTTCTTCCTTTCAGGCTCTTATGGTATCAACCGCTTCCAGAGTCGGAACAGGAAATATCGCAGGAATCTCAACAGCAATCTGCCTCGGCGGATCAGGAGCAGTCTTTTGGATGTGGCTTACCGCTCTTCTCGGAAGCGCGTCTGCATTTATCGAAAGTACGCTTGCTCAGATTTACAAACACAAAGCAAAAGACGGAAGTTCTTACGGTGGTCCGGCATACTATATTCAGGCTGCCTTGAAGAGGCGCTGGATCGGCATCCTTTTCGCAGTTGTTTTGATCCTGACTTATATGGGCGGATTTAACCTTGTGGCATCTTTCAACATCGCAGACTCTTTCCGTGTCTATTCTTTCTTCAATCCGAAATGGACTCCGATCATCGTCGGCGCGATCCTTGCAGTTGTGTTCGCTTTGGCTATATTCGGAGGAAGCAAGAAGATTTCACAGATCACGGAAGTACTCGTTCCGGTAATGGGTATCTTTTACCTTGCAGTCTCTTTGTTTATTATCTTGAAACATTATCAGCTTGTTCCTGCAATGTTCGCAAGCATTTTTAACAATGCGTTTGACGTACAGGCAATCTTCGGCGGGTTTGCCGGTTCCTGCGTCATGCATGGTATCAAGAGAGGACTTTTCTCCAACGAAGCCGGTGTAGGATCTGCTCCGAATGCAGCGGCAAGCGCGGCAGTCTCCCATCCGGTAAAACAAGGACTTGTGCAGATGCTTTCCGTTTTCATCGACACGATGCTGATCTGCTCCGCAACAGCATTCATGCTTCTTTGTTCCGGTGTAGAGCCAACCTCTAAACTGGCAGGCATGCCGTGGGTTCAGGCAGCCGCTTCCAATTCACTTGGAAATTTCGGTACGATCTTTATCACGATCGCACTTTGTCTGTTCGCATTTACAACACTGATCGGAAACTTCTACTATGCAGAAATGGGACTGAAATTTCTCTGCGGCAGAAAACCTCCAAAGGCGCTGATCAATACGTTCCGTGTCATCGCCGCTGTCATCGTACTGGCAGGCGCGACAATGGAGTTCAGTATCGTATGGAATACAGCCGATGTACTCATGGGATTGATGGCTTTGATCAACCTTCCGGTTATCCTCATCTTATGTAAACCGGCAATTCAGGCAATGAACGATTATACAAAGCAGAAGAAAGCCGGAAAAGATCCGGTCTTCAAAGCTGCAGATATTCAGTTAAAAGACAAAACTGATTTTTGGAATTAAACATACATAACAGAGAAACCGGGGCAGCCTTTTTGGCTTCCCCGGTTTTTGAATATGGAATGCTTTTTGTTTATCTCATTTTGTCTTATTTTATAACTCTGTTATTTTCTTGCAGACATATCTCAAAATCTTTCTCAGATCTTCGATTGTTACTTTTTCATCTCCTGTTACATCTCCGGCTTTCCTCTGTGTTTCTGTCAGTTCAGTCTTTTTACAGATATATCTCAACGCCGTACGGACATCTCCGATATCAACCTTCTTGCTGGCATCTATATCGCCTCTGATATAGTCCTGCGGCTGATTCAATTCGTCGATCTTTGCAAGAAGTGTTTCGCAATTTGTTTTTACTTGCGAAAGGATTGTTCTCTCTTCTTCCGTTGCATTTCCAACTGCTGTCGTTGCATCTTTCAATGTATTTCTCACTAACTCTTCATCTGTGACTTTTACTGTATCCGTTGACAGATGCGCGATCCTCTGCTGCAGGTCAGAACAAGGATTAACCGTTATTTTACAGCTTACACTGTTTCCGTTCCGATCCGCTGCCACGATCGTGTACTCTTTCTTCTGATTGTTTTTATTATCTGCCGAAAGAGAAATCTCCCCTTCCGCTTTTTCCCCGTTTACAGTAACCGATACAAGATCGTTATCCGCGTCGCTTACCGTTACTTTCTGTGTGGCATAATAATTCCCGCCATTTTCAACTCCTGCAATAACCGGCGCTGTTCCCTTTGGTTCTTCATATCTGCTTGAAGCGATCTTCAAAACAGAATCATTGCCTGTTCCATACAGAGCTTTCATACGGTTGTCATAGCTGAATCTGATTGACTGATTATAGTAAGCCGTAGTAAACACATAACCGTTTTCGATGCTTCCATTTTCCGTATCCCATGCCATGAACAATCCGCCGCGCTCACCCGCTGTTCCATTATCGCTGTTCGTCACATCTACAAGGTAGTTTCCGCCTCCGATCGTCACAATATTCCACATATGTGCGCCTGCTCCTGTACCGCCGTCCATCACACCGGTCACGCTGTAGCAGTTATATTCAGGATCGCGGAAATCGCTCATATCACATAAATACTGGAACGCTTTCGAATATCCTTCACATACAACATTCGTACTTTCGTCTCCGTCAAACACATAGATCATCTGCCACGGATCTCCATAAGATACACCCTCACCCAGAGCATCATAATTATATGATGTGAGATCACAGATTTCCTCTTTATAAGACTCCATCTTCTCATAATCTTTTTCATCTTTATGGTTCTCTATAATTTTCCGTGCATTCTCTGCCGCTGCAACTGCCGCTCCGGTCTTCTCACTGTCAACTGTATATTTCGCATTGTACTTTTCATTAACCTCCGGTCCCGCGTAAGCATCTACAGCCGGAAAACTTATAGTAAGCTGCACAGCCTCTTGTCCTGAAGGATCAACACTGCCCCAGTAGTATGAAGGGCCGGTCTTGTCATACCAGTACAAATCATACGGGCAGTCTGCAAGCAAAGCCGCGATCACTTTATTGAAATCAAATCCTTTGAACGCGCCATCATATGTAATCCCCTGTCCTTTAACCGGGATCGTAAAACTTGTAGACACATACTGTCCTGACGGCTGACTGCCGTCTGCTTCTTTTCCGTCCGCAATATTTGCAACCATTTTTTTCAGTTCATTATATACATATTTATCAGCTCCGGTCAGAACATTCTGTCCGATATTGCCGTAAACCGCAGGCGTACTGTAACTTTCGCCCTCTTCACCGTAAAACACCTGCTCTACATATTGAGCAAACAATTCCTCGTTTTCCGGAATCTGACCCGCATTCGGAATCACACTCTGCCCTTGTACTTCCACAACTTCACCGTCTGCTGCAAATCCCTCTGCATGAACCGTTCCCATTCCACCTGCTGTCATTGGCAATGCCGCAATCATTGCCGCTGCAAGAACAAAACTAATCCCGCCTCGTACTTCCTTTTTCATTTTTCGCCTCCATAAATTTCTTTAATCCTCTTTGAGCTGCATCGTAATTTTTCATCACAACTATATAATTTTATCACAAATTTAAACATCTCGAAATAATCTTGAAACAATCTTTTATTTTTTGTATACTTTTTTAATTTTCTTCTGATTTCATAGCCTTTTTCACGAAATACAGCTCTGTCTTATGTTCAATATGGCAAATCATCCCCAGATCAGCTCCACTGCCTGTCCGAGATGTTCTGCCTGTTTCCATATAAATGGCTTCACTTCTTCCGGAGGCTGTACTAGATCCGGAACAACAATCACACGCATTCCTGCAGCGTATGCCGACCGAACTCCCGAAGGCGCATCTTCCAGCGCAACCGCATTTTCCGGATCGACACCGATGCTCTCACAAGCTTTCAGATAGATCTCCGGCGAAGGTTTCCCTTCCGTCACAGTATCGCCGAATACTTTACCGTCAAAATAACGGTACAGTCCTGCTCTTTTCAGCGACTGTTCTGCATGAGCCTGTCGTGAAGACGTTGCCAATCCAATTCGACATCCATGCTCCTTCGCAGCCTCCAGCAATTCTTCAGCGCCTTTTTTTACCTCGATTCCTTCTTTATCCGCAATCTCATAATAATATTCCCTAGTCATCTGCGCGAACTTATCCATCGGAAAATTTGGATCGACATTCTCTTTAAAATATTCTGTTCTCCGCTTTAAATTAAATCCCACTGTATTGTAAATATGATCCCCAAAATTTTCATATCCAAGCAGTTTCCCCACATGATCCCATGACCGCTTTACAACCTTTTCCGAGTCAAGAAGAAGTCCGTCCATGTCAAAAACCAGCCCCTTCACAGAGACCGGTTTTTCCTTAATCAAGAGTCGCACTCCTGCACTGTTCACATTTTCCTGTAGTTCTTCCCACATCCTTTTGTTCTTCCTGACTGCGAAACGTCACCGTTCCGGTTGACGCATCCATTCCGTCAACAATCGCCAAAGACTCGAGCTGGAAACCAAGATTTCGAATTATTCTTCCTCCTGACTGGAAGCCTTTTTCGATTGCAATCCCGATTCCTTCCACCGTAGCGCCTGCAGACTGAACGATCTGGATCAGCCCTTGCAGAGCACATCCGTTTGCAAGGAAATCATCGATAATAAGCACATGATCTTCCGGGGTCAAAAATTTCTGAGACACGATCACATGATTCTTGCATTTATGCGTAAAGGACTCCACTTCTGCCACATACATTTCCCCATCGAGATTGATGCTTTGAGACTTTTTGGCAAAAACAACCGGCACATCAAAATGCTGCGCCGCCACACAGGCGATTCCAATTCCTGACGCTTCAATCGTAAGAATCTTATTGATTGGTTTCCCTTCAAAACGCCGCTTAAACTCTGCGCCCATCTGATCTAACAGCTTAATATCCATCTGATGATTCAGGAAACTGTCAACTTTCAGTACGTTTCCTTCTTTTACAACTCCATCTTTTACAATGCGTTCTTCTAAAAAATTCATCTTCTGCTCCTCTCATTTTCCTGTTGTACAGCTTCTTCCTGTATTTTTCTTTTCTGTATTTTTGTTTTCTGTATTTCTATGATTACCGAAATTTTTCTATAATACCCGTTTCTTTTTTCGATAACGCTTCCCGACTTTTATCAGTTGTCACCTTTTCCACCGGACGCAGTTCCTTCTTCAGCATCATCTTCCGACTTTTCATCAAACACACGGAACACGCGTCTTAAAATGTGAGAATTTACAAATGCAAGCAATCCCGTTCCGATCAAAATCCACACCGGAATCACCAGCATCATAATCCCTGTATTCCACCAGGACAGAACAACAGCTCCGACAGTCAGCGCCGTCATTAATAATGTATAAGGAAGTTTTGCCACTGTCAGAAGAAGGGCATTTTTCAATGTAGCTTTGACAGTATTCTCATATCTGGCAGTCAGGGCAAAAGAATAGATTGCCATCGAAACAAGGAAGAAAGAAAGCAGCAGGAAAATACTTTTAAACGCCATCCCCATTGTTCCCGGCATCATACCGGACACCCTGTAGTCAATAAAACAAACACCTCCGAATAAAAGAAGAATGAGCCATATGATCGTACTCTTTTTAAACTCGGACTTAAAGGCATTGAGAAATCCTTTAAAAATATAACCTTCTTCATTTTTCACAAGTTTCAACATAACTGTATACAACGCTGTTGTCGATGCTCCGATCGTAATAATCGGAAGGGAACAAACAAGCCATAGAACATTCAGACTAACGATGTCGCAGACCTTTGAAAGCACCCGCATAATACCGCTGTCAGTAACATCACCCCGCATGATCCGCCTCCTGCTTTCTTCTATATATCATAAAATCATCCTCATTGTAGCACAGAAAAGCCTGTATCACACAGGCTTTTCACATCTTCTTTTGGATAAAAAAATAGAGCGGGTGATG
>CAJLUP010000012.1 GCA_905209865.1 uncultured Lachnospiraceae bacterium | reverse complement strand
TCAAACGGACGATCCGAAACTGTTGTGATCATCCCTGCCGAAATCATTTTCTTCAGGAAAATATCAAATGTCAGCACCGCCTTCACCTCAACCGCTTCACTCCCTGCCAAAGTCACCGCAAGCTGCTCCACGCGATAGGATGGACTCGCACTGACATTTTCCGGAAGATTCGGATATTCCACAAGATAAGAAAACGGAATCATCCCTGTCCAGCTTCCGTAAGGCTGCTCGTCATCCGCTCTTAGATAAAGAAAAGAAACGTGAAGAATTCCTTCAATCTGTATCCCTTCTTCTGTGTATCTTTCTCCTTCTGCCTGAATACTGCCCTCGCTGTGGATGATCTGCAGCACATCTTCTTTTAACTCCGGAAGAGTCAGCCGCTCCGCAATCTTGCATTTCGCCTGATTATGCATGAGCAATTCTTCATAGACGCCTTCTTTTCTGTCAAGCACGCACTCTCTGTCAAGCGAATACATATCTTTTAATATGTCTGTTTCTGTCTCGGAATAAACGTTCATTTTCAAGGAAAGTGTCGCCTCGATCCCGAGTACCCTCATTTCCCCGTCCTCATCCTGACGGATATCAACAATCGGATCTTCCAGATTCTGACGGATCTGACAGATCATATCTTCTTCCATACCTTCACATAAAATCCTGCCTTCATAAGGCACACTCTGCCCGATCCATTCCACTTTTTCTTCCGGTGACAAATACATACAGAACACTTCCGCCTCACCCCGCAGAAAGAGTTCATCCTGTCCCGGTCGGATTTCGGCTTTTCTTCCGCTCACATCAAAAAATAAAATCTGCCCTATGCTTTCTTTCGTTCCCGGCAGCACAATTTCTTCTTTTATACGGTATGTATCTTTTTTTGAAATTTTCAATTCTGATAAACTCATCTTCTGCCATTTTTTGTATACCGGAAAATCACTTTCTACATCTGTCGTCAGTTCTTCATCCCGCATCCGCTCCCTTCCAAGCTCAAGCTCTGCCGTTACCCGTAGAGTTAATTTTCTCGAATGGACAACCGATACGGAAAACTCTGTCCTTTCATTTCGGATGAAAAAGGTTTCTCCGCCGTCATTTTCTGCATAAATCATTTCTTCAAACGGGATCTTCCCTTCTAAAACCGAAAGCTTCGCTTCTCCCTGCGTCATATAAAGGATCTTGAAATATGCTTTTCCCGTTACTTTCACATAGTTTTCTACCGGACGTACATCTTCTGTCCTAAGCTGTGCGCTGCTGTATACGACACGCTGAACGTCTTCTTTTTGCTCCGGCACATTATAATCTTCGTCCAAATAAAACCGGTCAAAAACGGTTTTTCCTTCCTCTGTGTAATGAACTGTTTTTTTCGTCAACTCCATAAAACTCCTCCTCAATCAAACAAAACCTCTTTTTCAACATATTCTGTTTGTACGACCACATATGGATATGTGGCGATTTCTTTTTTCTGTTCTCCTTTTTTCGGACCGATCAAAGTTGTCTTGATGCAGACAGCCGTCTCTGTCTCGCAAAGTTCATTCACTTCCACGCTGTATCCTGTCGTAGGCTGCATTCCATAGCCTTGTGCAATATAAAGCTTCCCCTGGTCGGCATAGGTGATCTGAAACGGTTTTTCCTTCTCTTCCCCAAGCATTTTCTCCAGTGTCGGAGGAATATCCTCTTTCTCGATCACTTCGAATTTCATATCCTGCAGCTTCGCTGTCTCCTCCTGTGATGAAACGCAGCCGGCCAACATCACGACAAGGGCTGCCATGGCAGGCACGATCCGCCTCATCGCCTTTCTCCGAAGCTCTGCTGCCTGCATCCCCCATTTTCTTTCCTTCTTAGCATCTCCTTGATCCATCCCAGCTGAACCTCTGCATTTTTCCATACAAACATATGCGTTTTATGCTGATCTTATTCCTTACTCTCCTGCTTATTTTTAAGCTTAAAGACGAATACGTTCCCCCTTCTCTTGGAAACATAATGTTCCTTTTATAACTCTTGTGTTTTCTAAGACACCGCTGTATAATTACCGTTGTATTGCAAATTTAAGAAGAAAATGAGGTTTTTTTATGTTTCGTTTTATCTGTATTGTAATTTTTCTTATATTATTTCTTATCCTTACAATTCCGATCCTCATCGTTGAGTGGATCATCGGGAAATTTGCGCCAAATGCCCGTGATATAAGCTCTTTGCGCATCGTACAATGGGGATTCAAAGTTATTTTGAAAATAACGGGAGTAAAAACTACGGTCATCGGCGAAGAAAACATTCCTGACGAAGCCGTTCTTTTTGTTGGAAATCACCGAAGCTACTTTGACATTCTCCTGACATACAGCCGCTGCAAACGGCTCACCGGATATGTGGCGAAAAAGGAAATGGAAAAATATCTGACACTGACAACATGGATGCGACGTCTGTACTGTCTGTTCCTTGACCGCTCTGATCCGAAACAAGGGCTGAAAACGATCCTGACTGCCATTGATTATATTAAGCGCGGCATCTCAATCTGTATCTTTCCTGAAGGAACACGCAATACAGGAGAAGAGCTTTCTCTCCTTCCTTTTAAAGACGGGGCTTTTAAGATCGCTACAAAAACAGGCTGCCCGATCATTCCGGTCTGTATGAATAATACAGCAGAAATTTTCGAAAATCATTTTCCGAAGATCCGAAAAACTCATGTTGTGATCGAATATGGAAAACCGATCTACCCGGATCAGCTTGACAAGGAAACAAAACGCCATATCGGAAATCATGTAGAATCAATCATCAAAGAGACGATTCAGAAAAATGCAGAATTATATTTTTAAATTTTAACAAAACAAAAAAAGAAAGCAGCGCCGCTTTCGCACAGACTCTTTTATCTGTCGAGCAGAACTGCTTTCTTTTTATTTTACGCATTATAAACTCTGATCTGCTATATATTTACATGCCGCAAGCGCCGCTACCGCGCCGTCTGCCGCAGCCGTTGTAAGCTGTCTTACTTCTTTTGTACGGCAGTCTCCGGCTGCAAATATTCCCGAATGAGACGTCTGACAGTCTTCTGACGCAAGGATAAAGCCGCTGTCGTCTAATTTCACCACATCCTCAAACAGTTCATTTTTCGGAATCTGACCAACCGCAACAAACACGCCATCCACACGAAGTTCAAAATCTTCTCCTGTCTTTTTATCATTCAAGATCAGTTTTTCCACCATAGACTCCCCTACGATCTCTTTCACCGTCGTACTGAGGATAAACTCTACGTTTTCCTTTTCTTCCAGACGTTTCACTCCGCTGTTTTCACCTCGGAATTCATCCCTTCTATGGATTAAATATACTTTACTGCAATAATTGGAAAGAAATTCTGCATCCTGAAACGCCGTATTCCCGCCGCCGACTACAGCGACCTCTTTCCCTCTGAAAAACATTCCATCGCAAGTTGCACAGTAGGAAACACCCGCCCCTGTCAGACGTTCTTCATTCGGTGCTCCGAGATGTCTGTGCGTTACTCCTGTCGCCAAAATAATACTCTTACACGGATATTCTTTTTCCGGTGTGACGATCACTTTTACTTCTCCTTCATCACGGATTCCCGTCACCTGCGCCATCTGTGTCTCTGCGCCGAGTTTCATCGCCTGATCAAGCAGATTCATAGAAAATTCACTTCCGCTCACACTTGCGATCCCCGGATAATTTTCCACGTTCGGGGAAGAAGTAATCTGCCCTCCAAATGTTCCTCCTTCTATAATAACTGTTCTTTTTCCGGCTCTCTGACCGTAGATTGCCGCTGTCATTCCGGCGGTCCCTCCGCCGATGATTCCGATATCATACATAATTTTCATCTCCTTTTTTATTTCACTAAATCACCTGTTCGCTTCTTTTATTGAGCAAAGATCGGTTTTGCTTTTTTATCTGCTGTATACTTCCAAAACTAAAATATTGCGGCATGTTATTACATATTTCTCGATTTATCAGCGCATACTTTCATCGCTTCGATCACCGCGCTTCTAAGTCCTCGTTCTTCCAGAACACGGACAGCCTCAATCGTTGTTCCTGACGGAGAACATACCATATCTTTTAATTCTCCCGGATGTTTTCCTGTATCGAGCACCATCTTTGCGCTTCCGTACACTGCCTGCGCAGCAAACTCATACGCCTGCTTTCTCGGCATTCCTTCCGACACAGCCGCATCCGCCATCGCTTCGATAAACATAAATACATATGCCGGAGCGCTTCCGCTTACGGCAACGACAGCATCGATCATATTTTCTGTCACGATCTCTACTTTTCCGAAAGAGCGCAAGATCTTCAACGCATATTCTTTTTCTTCTTCTGTCACCGCATCATTTACACATGCGGCTGTCATCCCTTCTCCGACAAGCGCCGGCGTATTCGGCATTGTGCGAACGATCTTAACCTTTTTTCCAAACTGTTCTTCCAGCCACTTAAGTGTCTTGCCCGGAGCGATCGTAATAATCAGCTGCTCTTCGCTTATACAGTCCTTGATCTCCTTGATCGTCTCCGCATAATACTGCGGCTTCACAGAGAGAACGAGAACTTCTGATTCTGACGCCGCCTTCTTATTATCCTCTGTCACGTTAATTCCGTATGCTGCACGGACTCTTTCTCTGCCTTCCTTTGAGATGTCTGCGCCAATGATCTCTTCCGGCTGAAAGATCTCGTTTCGGATAATACCTCCCATAATCGCTCCTGCCATATTTCCTGTTCCGATAAACCCTAATTTCATTATTTTTCTCCTTTTCCTTGTTTTTATTTACCCGTATGTTTTATTCGAGATTTTCTTCATTTTGTCATATTTTCTCGATGTTTCGTTTCACTCATTTTTTCAATACTTCACTGTAAATTCCCGCTCTTCCTCTAATGGAATTTCTTCCGTATCCATCCATTGAATATCGATGAAACGCCCTTGATTCAAGCCGACAAGCAGTTTATTGATCAGCGCTTCTCTTCCCTGGACTTCCATTGTCACAGTTTGATCCCAGTCGTTGCGACCCCAGCCTGTCAATTCCAAAGACTGCGCGAGATATTTTGCCGTATAACGAAATCCGACGCCTTGAACACGCCCGTGAAAAACGATCCGTTTTCTGATCTCTGCCATATTACCGCCTCCTCAATTTCTGAAAATATATGCTTCAATCATAGAAATGAATTTACGAACCCTTTTCTATTATACTCTAGTTTTATATTAAACCAATAAAAACTTTTTGACAGTGACTATATCACAATAAATAGTCATTATTCATTTATTTCTGTCGAAACAAAAACAAGGTTGACATTTTCAAAATGCCAACCTTGTTTTTGCACTAAAATCCTCTTCTCCAGTCATGCTTTTCTTGATGTTCATTGACGGTTTCTCCACTCTTCTAAAGCCTCCAGCATTCCTTTTTTCACAGCTTTTGAAATTACACAAAACAAAATATATGACACTATCCCAAAACCAATAAAAAAAATAGCTGAATTCACAATAAAAAGATCCATTTTATCCTCCTCGTTCGATCTTTTGATAATCTTCTGCTCGAACCACAGTTGGAACAGCTAACACAATAATAAGTGTTAATGTTAAAAACAGTCGGACTTTTTTCAATATTTTCTCCTTAATCCGTTCCTTAACACACTTTTTAACTTTATAATATCACAGAAAACGCAAAAATCATATTATAGAAACCGCACTAAAAACGCACAAACACCTTATACATAATATATAAAAAAAATATGGGAATCTCCAAATTTTTCGTGTCATTTTTCCATCTTTATGCTATACTCAAACACAAGACATACGTTCTGACTGCAAAGGAATTACACCCCTGAGCAAAAAGGCGCATATACGGAATATCAGAGGGCAGTTCCCTCTTTCTTTGCATATCCGCGCGCCTTTTTCAGGCGCGTTTTTTTGCAATAGTGACGAGTCAAAGTCCGGGATTGCCCGAAACCTTGACGATCGCTTGCAATCCCGGAATGTACCTTTTGGCACTTCCGATGATTCTGCGTATATCCGCATATTTACACCGTATGTTTTAACACAAACATTTTCAATAAGGAGACAAACTATGGACACTCGAATCGCCCTTATCGGCGTCATTCTCGAAACCCGCGAATCCGTCGATGAACTAAATCATCTTTTAAGCGACTACGGGGAATATGTAATCGGAAGAATGGGACTGCCGTACAAAGAAAAAGGAATTCACATCATCAGTATCGCCATAGACGCCCCGAACAATATTATCAGCGCCCTTTCCGGCAAACTCGGAATGCTTCCCGGCGTCAGCACGAAGACGATCTACGGCAAAGCAACGTAACTTATTTGTAAGAGGACATGACTATGACCAAAAAAAACGATACAAAACAACTGATCGACAAGTTGGATGAAACCCATGCTCTTTCCAGAGACGAATGGATCTGCCTCATCCGGGACAGAACAGCTGACGATGCAGATTATTTATTTGAACGGGCGCAGAAAGTCCGCATCCGTCATTACGGGCGCGACGTATACATTCGCGGACTGATCGAATTTACAAATTATTGTAAAAACGACTGCTTCTACTGCGGAATCCGAAAAAGTAACAAAAATGCCGAGCGTTACCGCCTGACAAAAGAACAGATCCTCTCCTGCTGTGAACTGGGATATTCTCTCGGCTTTCGGACGTTCGTTCTGCAGGGAGGCGAAGACGGCTCTTTCACAGACGATCGGCTGACCGATCTTGTTTCTTCTATACGAATGCGGTGGAATGACTGCGCGATTACACTCTCAGTCGGAGAACGTTCTTATGAAAGCTATAGACAGCTTTATGATGCCGGAGCGAACCGATTCCTTCTCAGGCACGAAACATATGATGACACGCATTACAGAAAGCTTCATCCATCCGGCTTAAGCGCCGCCCAAAGGAAACAATGTCTTTGGGATCTGAAAGAGATCGGCTATCAGGTCGGCACCGGATTTATGGTCGGATCGCCTTATCAGACTTTTGAAAATCTGGCGGACGATATGCTGTTTTTAAAAGAACTCAATCCGCAAATGGTCGGGATCGGCCCTTTCATCCCTCATCATGATACCCCATTTGCAGACCAAAAAGCTGGAAGCGCCGACTTGACGCTGTTTCTGCTCGGACTGATCCGTCTGCTTCTGCCGAAAGTCCTTCTCCCCGCCACAACTGCTCTTGGCACAGTTGATTCCGACGGACGTGAAAAAGGAATCCTTGCCGGAGCAAACGTGATCATGCCGAACCTTTCTCCGCCGCAGGTAAGAGAAAAATATCTGCTTTACGACAATAAGCTCTGCACCGGTGACGAAGCCGCCGAAAGCCTTCGTTCTTTAACGCAGAGAATGCAGAAGATCGGATATGAGATCCAAGTTTCCAGAGGAGATTCTCTGAACGTATAAAAACGCGTTAACCTAAAATATATTACAAGATGAAAAATCTGACAAAATAAACAATAAAGGAGACTGAATTATGTACGATGTAAATTCAAAACATGCAGATGATTTTATCAACCATGAAGAAATTCTCGAAACGCTCGCCTATGCGGACGAGAATAAAGATAACATGGAACTGATCGACGCGATCATTGAAAAAGCAAAAAAGCGAAAAGGGCTGACACATCGGGAAGCATCGGTTCTTCTCGCCTGTTCGGACGAAGAAAAAAACAAGGAGATCTATAAGCTTGCAGAGCAGATCAAAAAAGATTTCTACGGAAACAGAATCGTAATGTTTGCTCCTCTCTATCTGTCAAATTATTGCGTCAACGGCTGTACTTACTGCCCGTACCATGCAAAAAACAAACATATTATGAGGAAGCAGCTCTCTCAGGAAGAGATCCGAAAAGAAGTCATCGCACTTCAGGACATGGGACATAAACGGCTCGCTTTAGAAGCAGGAGAAGATCCTGTCCGCAATACAATGGACTATTACTTAGAATCCATCAAAACAATTTACAGCATCAAACATAAAAACGGCGCGATCCGCCGCGTCAATATTAATATTGCGGCTACGACAGTCGATAATTACCGCCTGCTCAAAGAAGCCGGCATCGGAACGTACATCTTGTTTCAGGAAACATACCATAAAGAAAGCTATCTTGAACTGCATCCGACCGGACCAAAACACGACTACAACTATCACACCGAAGCGATGGATCGCGCCATGGAAGGCGGCATAGACGACGTCGGTCTGGGTGTTCTCTTCGGACTGGACAAATACCGCTATGAATTTGCCGGGCTTCTCATGCATGCCGAGCATCTGGAAGCGGCGTTCGGAGTCGGGCCGCACACGATCAGCGTTCCTCGTCTGAAACATGCCGATGACATCGATCCCGATCAGTTTGACAACGGAATCGACGATGATACTTTTGCCAAAATCGTTGCCTGCATCCGAATCGCCGTTCCATATACAGGAATGATCATCTCCACCCGCGAAAACCAAAAAACAAGAGAGCGTGTCCTGCATCTTGGAATCTCCCAGATCAGCGGCGGATCACGGACAAGCGTCGGCGGCTACTGCGAACCGGAGCCGGAAGATGCCAAATCCGAGCAGTTTGACGTCAGCGACACCCGCACGCTCGACGAAGTTGTCCGCTGGCTTATGGAAATGGATTACATCCCAAGCTTCTGCACCGCATGTTACCGCGAAGGAAGAACCGGCGACCGTTTCATGTCTCTTTGTAAAAGCGGGCAGATCCAAAACTGCTGTCATCCGAACGCTCTCATGACACTGAAGGAATATTTGATGGATTACGCTTCTCCTGAAACAAAAGCGATCGGCGATAAGCTGATCGACAGAGAGGTTCTCAATGTTCCGAATGAAAAAGCGCGCGCTGTCGTTTTAGAAAACCTGAAACTGATCGAACAGGATAACCGAAGAGATTTCCGTTTTTAATACAGCGAACAATAAGCGCCTTCTATATTCACTAACCAGACTTATTTTCTGACAAAATTCTTACAAATCTAATTTTAAAAACTTTTTAAAAACAATCCTTGCCGGACTGACTGATTCAGTCCGGCAAACCCTATCAAACCCTATACACCTATCTTTTCTTGTGATATAATGAGCGTTGGCAGACGGAAGCCGCGGCAGGAAACCGCTTTCGCTTCCTTTGCAAATTTACATACAGACGAAGCTGTATCGTTTCGTCTTATGCATGGCAATGAAAAGAGGGAATAACCATGAGTGCACAAAATCTCACCCTGCTGACAGATCTTTACGAACTGACAATGATG
Source organism: uncultured Lachnospiraceae bacterium (assembly GCA_905209865.1). Taxonomy (GTDB): domain Bacteria; phylum Bacillota; class Clostridia; order Lachnospirales; family Lachnospiraceae; genus Mediterraneibacter. Next base: position 18,910 of record CAJLUP010000012.1, on the reverse strand, counting down.
CAGGGATATTTTGAATCACAGGCAAACGAAACGGTCATTTTCGACGTATTTTTCCGCGAAAACCCAAACAAAGGCGGATACTCTGTCATGGCCGGTTTAGAGCAGGTGATCGAATATATTAAAAACTTGAATTTTTCTTATGAAGACGTAGATTATCTGCGGGGACTCGGACTGTTCAGCGAAGACTTCCTGCACTATTTAAGCGGATTTCACTTCAGCGGCGATATTTACGCCATTCCCGAAGGCAGCGTCATCTTTCCGCGGGAACCGCTTGTGAAAGTGATCGCCCCGATCATGGAAGCGCAGTTGGTGGAAACCGCGATCTTAAACATCATCAATCACCAGTCTCTGATCGCAACAAAAGCTTCCCGCGTCGTCCATGCGGCACAGGGAAACGGCGTGATGGAGTTCGGACTGCGCCGCGCGCAAGGACCTGACGCAGGACTTTATGGCGCAAGAGCCGCCATGATCGGAGGATGTGTCGGAACGTCCAATGTCCTTGCGGGAAAAATGTTTGACGTTCCGGTTCTCGGGACACATGCCCACAGCTGGATCATGAGCTTCCCGGACGAATATACAGCGTTTAAAGAATACGCCAGACTGTATCCTGACGCCTGCACACTTCTCGTAGATACATACGATACATTGAAGTCAGGCGTTCCGAATGCGATCCGCGTATTTCAGGAAATGAAAGATGCAGGAATTCACCCGAAAAGTTACGGTATCCGTCTTGATTCCGGCGACCTTGCCTACCTTTCCAAAAAGGCACGGAAAATGCTTGATGAAGCCGGATTCCCTGACGCAGTTATCGCCGCGTCTAATGATCTGGATGAATTTTTGATCAACGACCTGAAAATTCAGGGAGCGGCTATCACTTCCTGGGGTGTCGGCACGAATCTGATCACATCGAAAGACTGCCCGTCGTTCGGAGGCGTTTACAAGCTTGCCGCCATCCAGAACAAAGACGGAGCATTTGTTCCGAAGATCAAGATTTCCGAAAATATCGAAAAGATCACAAATCCTGGAAACAAAACAATCTACCGCATTTATGAGAAAGAAACAGGAAAGATCCGCGCCGATCTGATCTGTTTCGCGGACGAAACTTACGATACGTCCGAAGATCTGCTTCTTTTCGATCCGAATTCCACATGGAAAAAAACACGGCTTGAAGGCGGCACATATACAATGAAAGAAATTTTGAAACCGATCTTTATCCGCGGGGAATGCAAATACACTTCCCCTTCTGTAAAAGAGATCGCCGCTTTCTGCGCACAAGAGAAGAACACGCTGTGGGATGAAACCAAACGACTCTTCAACCCGCATAAAGTATATGTAGACCTTTCACAGAAGCTTTACGATACAAAAACCGAACTGTTGAATAACGTAAACCGATAGGAACATATTTATCTCAGATCAATACTTAATATGAATGTTCCGTACTATAATGAAACAAATCGAATATCTGGAATTAAAGGAGTATAAACAATTATGAAAATCATCGTACTCGCCGGAGGACTAAGCACCGAAAGAGACGTTTCTCTTGCTTCCGCTGCCGGCATCTGCCGCACATTAATCGAAAAAGGGCATGACGCATTTCTTCTCGACGTATTCTTAGGACTGGAACACGCTCCCGAACATTTGGAAGACGTATTTACCCTTCCGGGACATGGTCTTGAAATTGCAAAAAATATCAGCGCCAAAGAACCAGACCTTGCCGCTGTCAAAGCATCCCGCCCTGATCAGTCCGACTGTTTCTTAGGACCGAACGTCATCGAATTATGCCGTCTGGCAGATATCACATTTCTCGGACTGCACGGCGGTGAAGGAGAAAACGGAAAACTGCAGGCTACCTTTGATCTGCTCGGCATCCGCTACACAGGTCCCGATTCTCTCGGATGTGCAGTCGCTATGGACAAAGGGCTGACAAAACAAGTCTTTCTTCAGGCTGGCATCGACACACCGGCAGGCGTTACCCTTCACAAAAAAGCAAAAGACCATTCCCTTGCTTCAACAGGTCTTTCCCTTCCTGTCGTTGTAAAGCCATGTTCCGGCGGTTCCAGCATCGGAGTATACATCGTCAGCACAGAAGAAGAATACGCAGAAGCTTTGGAAAAATCCTTTTTCTATGAAGACGAAGTCGTTGTGGAAGAATATATCAAAGGCCGCGAATTCGCATGCGGCGTGATCGACAACGAGGCGCTTCCTCCGATCGAGATCATCCCGAAGACAGGCTTTTTCGACTACGCAAATAAATATCAGGCTGACGCAACTTTAGAAGTATGTCCTGCGGATATTCCTGCAAAAACAGCTTCACGGATGATGGAACTTACTGTAAAGGCATTTCGCGCGCTGAAACTCAACGTATACAGCCGGGCTGATTTTCTTCTCGATGAAAAAGGAAATCTTTACTGTCTGGAAATGAACACACTTCCGGGCATGACCGCTGCCAGTCTGCTTCCGAAAGAAGCGAAAGCGGCAGGAATTGAATACGGCGATCTGTGCGAATTGATCATCAAAAAATCATTAGAAGCGCGCTATTAATATTTGATCCGAAACATCGTGTTGTAACTCTTAGAAAAACATTCTGTTTCAATAAATCATCAGAAAGATGTTGTTAAGAAAGGCAGGAGCTATCTTATGAAACATATGTCATTACAGGAAATTGCCGCAGCCTGCGGCGGTACATACTACGGCGAATCCGAATCTCTTTCCCGCGAAGTAAAAAGCGTCGTCATCGACAGCCGGAAAGCAGAAAAAGACAGTCTGTTCATCGCGATCCGCGGAGCCCGCGTTGACGGACATACATTTATCCCTAAAGTAATGGAACAAGGAGCGCTCTGCGCTGTTTCCGAGGAAGATCTCGGAGACGTTCCCTATTCCTATATTAAAGTAGCGTCATGCGAACAGGCTTTAAAAGACATCGCCGAACATTACCGCCGTTCCCTCGACATCAAGGTTGTAGGCATTTCGGGCAGTGTCGGTAAAACAAGTACAAAAGAGATGATCGCATCCGTTCTCTCACAAAAATATTCGGTTCTGAAAACAGAAGGAAACTTTAATAACGAGATCGGACTTCCTCTCACTGTTTTCAACCTCCGTGAGGAACATGAGATCGCAGTTCTCGAAATGGGGATCAGCGGCTTCGGTGAGATGACACGCCTTGCAAAAGTCGCACGCCCGGATGTCTGTGTCCTTACAAATATCGGCGTTGCTCATCTGGAAAATTTAGGCTCCAGAGACGGGATCCTGAAAGCAAAGACAGAGATGTTCGCTTATATGAATAAAAACGGAACGATCATCCTAAACGGAGACGATGACAAACTGCGCGGATATATTCCCGAAAACGGAATTACCCCTGTATACTTCGGACTTGACGATCGCTGCAGCTTCCACGCAGGAAATGTTTCCGGCAAAGGCTTAAACGGAACTGACGCACAGTTTTTCACACCAAAATCTTCTTTTACGGCACATATCAACATCCCGGGCGCTCATATGGTATATAACGCGCTCGCAGCAGCCGCGGTCGGATACGCACTCGGCATGACGGACAGCGAGATCCGCGCAGGAATCGAAGCAAATGTTCCGATCGCAGGACGCAACAATCTGATCCGTGCACCTCACTTTACGATCATTGACGATTGTTATAATGCAAACCCTGCTTCTATGAAGGCTTCTCTCGATGTCCTTGCCTTTGCAGACACACGCAAAACCGCAATCCTCGGAGATATGTTTGAGCTCGGGGAAAACGAAAAACAGATGCATCGCGAAGTCGGTATCCACGCCGTCCAAAAAGGGATTGATGTTCTGATCTGTATCGGCAGTTTAATGAAGTCGGCGGCAGAGGGAGCGCTGGAATACATGAAAGAACACACAGGCGAAACGCATACCGAAAAATCCCTGTCATCTTCCGAACCTTTTACGACTCAGATCTGTTATTTTGACACAAAAGCTGATTTTCTTCGCGAAGCGAAAGACCTTTTAAAAGAAGGCGACACTATACTTGTAAAAGCTTCCCACGGAATGGAGTTTCCGGAAATCGTTGAACTTCTGCAAAAATAATAATTTATTTTGATAAAACATAGGAGAAGGATTATGAAATATCAGGTTCTCGTCCTTGATCTGGACGGCACTTTGACCAATTCAAAAAAAGAAATTACTGCGCCGACAAAGCAGGCGCTTCTTGAGATTCAAAAAGACGGACGCACCGTCGTGCTTGCAAGCGGAAGACCGATCAACGGCGTCGCACCGCTGGCGAAAGAACTTCAGATGGATGCTTTCGGCGGATATATGCTCTCTTTTAACGGCGCGCGTATTACAAAATGCTCCACCGGCGAGATCATTTACAACAAAACGATCCCGAAAGAAATCATCCGTCCTGTTTGGGAATACGCAAAAACATTTCCGGGACTGGATATCATCTCTTACGATGACACCCATATTTTCTCAGGAATCTGCCCGAATAAATATGTAGAAATCGAATCCGGCATAAATAGTATGGAAATCGTACCTACAGACGACTTTCCAAACACCCTTGATTTTCCGGTAAATAAACTTCTGATCTGCGGTGATCCGAAAATACTTGAAACGATGATCGAACCTCTCCGAAAACAATATCACGGACTTTTGAACATCTATCTGTCCGAACCGTTTTTCTTAGAGATCATGCCGAAAAATATCGACAAAGCGCAGTCTCTCCAAAAGCTGTTAAACAGCATCGGACTGACTGCAAACGAAATGATCTGCTGCGGCGACGGATTCAACGATCTGTCCATGATCGAATATGCAGGACTTGGTGTTGCCATGGAAAACGCACAGCCGATCATAAAAGAAACCGCCGACTTCATCACCCGTTCAAATGACGAAGACGGCGTACTCCATGTAATCAATACGTTTATGCGTTAAAGAAACCTTTTATAACAACTCAGCAATCTGTAAGAGCTGTTACAGAACTTTTTCAGGAAAAGAAAAGTTCCATCACTTCCTGTGTCGGCATTTCTTTTCCTGTAAACAGTTCAAACGCCGCAGCTCCCTGCCAAAGCAGCATACCGATTCCTCCGACTGCGGCTTTACAGCCCAGTTCTTTTGCTTTTTTTATAAGCAATGTCTCTCTCGGATTATATACGACATCCGCAACAGCCAACTCTTTATGAAGGAATTCGACCGGAACAGGAAGTACGTTTTCTAAGGGACTCATTCCGGCTCGGGTCGCATTGATCAAAAGATCGCTTCCGGCAATGGCGTCTCCTAATTTTCTTTCATCATCAATATCTTCGATATATATTTTTTTCATCGACGGCACTGTCTTTTTGATCTTTTCCACCGTCCGTTCACCGTTTGCATAAAATTCATCTTTTCGGTTAAAAATCGCAATCTCTGCCGCTCCGTCAAGCGCCGCCTGTACTGCAATGGCCGTCGCCGCGCCGCCTGTGCCAAGAAGAACGAGCTTCTTTCCCTTTATATCAACTCCATGCTCCTTAAGATTACGGATAAATCCGATTCCGTCCGTAATATGTCCTGTCATTGTCCCATCTTCTTCCACAACAACTGTATTACATGCTCCGACAAGCTCCGCTGCCGGAGACAGTCTGTCTACAAGACGGGCAGTCGCAGTTTTATTCGGCATCGTTATATTGAATCCGCCCACATTCAACGTGCGAAACGCTTCAATCGCATCTTTCGTCTTCTCAAGCGGTATATCAAACGCAAGATATGCCGCATCGATCCCAAGCTTTTCAAAACTGTAATTGTACATTGCCGGAGAGCCTGAATGACCTACCGGCGAGCCGATCAATGCGTAAAGTCTTGTATGTCCGTTAATTCTTCTTTCCATTTTTCACCCTCCATATTCATTCTTTCCGCAAAAACAACGCGGTACAAATATGGATACAGTATATCACAACTTTTCTTTCGCTTCAACACTTTAAAGCACGAATATATCGTTATTAATGCACAAAACTGCCACGAAACCAACTCTATTTTTGCCCTGTAATACTAACGCGTTATTGTTTTGTCTTGATGAATTGCCCCTTTCTGAAAAATGTGCTATGTTATTCCAAAAGGAAAGGAGTCTTTAAGAAAATATGAAAAACAGTTTTTCTTTTATCACAAAACACATTTCATGGAAATACGTTTTACTTCTCGTTATCCTTATTTATATCCTCCTTCTCACAGTTCCTTATCTGCCCCACAAATCGGTGTCCGAGGCGCACAAAGAAAAGGCTGCCGCCACCAAATACTACTCTGACACTGTCGGAACGGAACGTATTTCCTACATTACAGACAATACAGATGCGCTTCTATATCGGCTCAGCATGATCGAAGAGGCAAAAGACTCCATCATTTTGTCAACTTTTGATTTTAACGATGATCAGGCCGGACAAGATATCCTGGCTTCCTTACTGAACGCTGCCAAACGAGGCGTCAATGTTCGTGTCATCATCGACGGGATCAGCGGATTTATGGACGTACAGCATAATCCATGGTTTCTTGCCTTAGACGCTCATGAAAACGCTCAGGTACACATTTATAATCCGGTCAATCTCTTAAAACCATGGGATATGCAGGCTCGTCTTCATGACAAATATCTCATCATTGATGATACCATGTACATGCTCGGCGGGCGCAACACAATGAATCTCTTCCTTGGGAACTATTCAAAAGGCAAAAACATCGACAAAGAACTGTTCGTTTATGAAACTGCCGACATCGATAAAAAGAGCAATTCCACCGGAACATCTCTTTCCCAGCTTCAGGCTTATTTTGAATCTGTGTGGAATTCTTCAGACAGCAAACCATGCAGAGGTTCACGAACCGGAAAAAAGACTTCCGAAAAAGCAGACGCGCTGGAAAAACGTTACGAAGAACTACAGACGCAGTATCCAGAAGCATTTAAAAAACAAAATTGGGAAGAAAAGACATTTCCAGCAAACCGGGTGACACTTTTAAATAACCCGATCCAGTCAGCGAACAAAGAACCTTGGATGTGGTATTCCCTTCATCAGCTTATGATGTCCGGCGATCAGGTAACGATCTACACGCCTTACATCATATGTGGGAAAGAAATGTATGAAGATCTCTCACAGTTAACCGGAAACAACGTGTCTGTTGAGATCATTACAAATGATGTCGCAAAAGGTGCGAACCCCTGGGGGTGTTCTGATTATTTAAATGAAAAAGAAAAAATATGGGATACAGGCGTAAAAGTTTATGAATACATGGCGCGCCACTCCTGCCATACAAAAGCCGTCCTCATCGACGACCGTATGAGTATCGTCGGTTCTTACAACCTTGATATGAGAAGCACTTACTTAGATACCGAATTAATGCTTGCAGTCGATTCCCCGGAATTAAACGCTCTCATAAGAAAGGAAGCGGAACATGATAAAACATTCTCAAAAACAATGGAAAACGGAGAATATATTTACGGAGAGAACTATAAAACAAAAGAATTAAGTACGGGGAAAAAAATATTCTACGCGACTCTTCGTCAGATCATCAAGCCGATCCGAAGATTTTTATAAAAATACAAACGACTTATTTGCGAAAGTTTTACAAGAACTATCGTCAAGGTTTTCTGAAGCATTTTATAATAATGCATGCATCTTCACTGTATGGGAACAGCGTTACACATCAGACATCCCCTGTACTTTGCCAAGAACTGTTCCCATGCAGATAAACTGATCTTTCGCTTTTACTTCTATATCCTGCTCCAGCACATTCAGCGCTTTCAGCTTTCTCACGCCTTGTTCCTGATATAACAATCTCAAATAGTAGACTCCATTTACAGAAAAAATTCCTATTTCATTCTGCCCTGCTTTCTTCTCTGTCAGAGCGATAACGTCTCCTTTTCGAAATATCGGCTCATATTTATCTGTCTGAATCTGCAGACAGAACTCCATGCCGTCAATTATATTTTCTTTTCTCACATAAAACTCAAAATACTCCGCATTCTTTTTACACAGTGTATTCAGCCCTTTTCCTTCATCTTTCACACACGGAAAAGAGATCCAGGCTTCCCGCTGCATCCTCGTATACTCTTCTTCTATTACCATACGAACCAGTTTTTTCCCGCTGCTTGTTAATTTTCTGTATTTTTCAAGCGCGTCAATCTCGTCCTGTGAGATCGGTCTTTTACATGCACGGGCAATCTCCCTGTTTCTCACATGTTCTTCATAAAAATAATTCGCATCTACTTCAAGCACCACCATTAATGAAACAAAAATATCCGGTTTTGGATAGCTGATCCCATTCTCATAATTTGCAATCGCCGACGGCGTAACCTGTACCTCTTCGGCAAGCTGTGCTCTTGACATGTTCAATTCCTGTCTTCGTTTCCGAATCTTATTTCCGATCATCGTCATTATGATAACCCTCTCTTCACCACATATTATCCAAAGTATATTACAAGTTTCATGTAAAATCAACATTTTTTCAAGATTTATGTAAAATTGCATTGACTTTTTATTCAAACTGTCGTAAACTAATCTAGAAATAGCCATAAAATTGGTATATTTTCTTAATATCAATCAATTTTGTCAGGCAATATTAACAACTAGAATCGAGGGGCATGATGAAAGATTATGTAATAGATGCGCTGATAAGCATCGGAATTCCGGCAGGGATCAAGGGATTTTCTTATATTTGTGACGCAATGGAATTATTTAGTACCGATCCATACTATCCAGACGGAAAGATATCAGTGCTTTACATTGACATCGCCAAAAAATATCATACAACGCCGTCACGGGTAGAACGTTCTATACGCCACGCTTTCGATATTGCATTAACGAAAGGAGATCCCGATATGGTAGCACACTATCTGGATCTGACGAATCGGCAAAACTCTACACAACTTCGAACACTCTATCTCCGAATCGGGCAGGAACGACGGAGACATCAGGCAGAACGCCGCCATCAGCAATGCAACCCACAGACTTGTACTTCACAGACTTGTGAATTTAAAGCACAGATCTATATGGAAGCAATGAAAACCTTATCTGAGGAGATCGAATCTTTATTAAATCGCACTCTTGCTTCTGTAACAAACAATGTTTCTCTGGCTGACAGGGAACACAACGGACAAGTCCGTCTTGAATTTCCAAACTCTTTTAAATAAATTTCAAAAGTTCTGTTCTGCTTTTACTGCATTTACAGCAAACAGCGCCAAACGTAAATACCGATTGTTTTCTGCTTGGTTTTCCTTCATCCTTCATGTATAATATTTATTAGTAAAGCAGAAAGAGGTGTTTTTTTGAATCAGCAGAAAATTGAAAATCCATTAGGTTATAAAAGCATCCCTTCCTTGTTGAAGGGATTTGCTATTCCAAGCATTATCGCCATGCTTGTCAGTTCACTGTATAATATCGTTGATCAGATCTTCATTGGACAAGGAGTCGGTTATCGGGGCAATGCAGCTACAAATGTCTCTTATCCCCTCACGACAATCTGTCTTGCGATCGCTTTGCTCATCGGCATCGGAAGCGCTTCAAGATTTTCACTCTATTTAGGCGCCGGAGAAAAAGAGAAGGCGAAAAAAGTAATCGGCAACGGCATCTGCATGATGATCGTATTCGGCATTATTTACATGATACTGGCAGAAATCTTCATGGTTCCGCTCCTGACAGCTTTCGGGGCAACTCCTGACATCATGCCTTATGCAAAGACCTATTCCTATATTGTAGCTGCCGGCATGCCCTTCCTTATTATTACAAACGGTATGAGCAATCTCGCAAGAGCAGACGGAAGCCCCAAATATTCTATGACATGTATGCTGATCGGCGCAGTGATCAACACGATCCTTGATCCGATCTTTATCTTTGTCTTCAACCTCGGCGTAGCAGGCGCTGCATGGGCAACGATCATAGGGCAATTTTTTTCCTTTCTTTTTGCGATCCTCTATATACGGAAATTCAAAAATATTTCATTATCATTAAAAGACATCCGCCTTTCTCCGGGGGAATGTCTTCAGACTGCATCACTTGGAATGAGTAATAGTCTGAACCAGATTGCCATCACTTTTGTCCAGATCGTCCTGAACAACTCGCTGACCTACTACGGAGCTTTATCTGTTTACGGAAAGGAAATTCCCCTTGCGGCATGCGGTATTGTCATGAAGACAAATGCAATCCTGCTTGCCGTCATTATCGGAATTTCTCAAGGATCACAGCCGATCATCGGATTCAACTACGGCGCCGGACAATATAACCGTGTGCGGGAAACATATAAACTTGCCATCACGGCAAATCTTGTTGTCTCTGCCATCGGATTTATTTTGTTCCAATTCTTCCCATATCAGATCATTTCATTATTCGGAACAGGCGAACCGGCGTATTTTGAATTTTCCGTACGCTTCATGCGGATCTTCCTGTTTATGGTCATTATCAACGGAGTTCAGCTTCTGTCCTCCAACTTTTTTGCTGCAATCGGAAAACCTGTAAAAGGACTGGTGCTTTCTATGACAAGGCAAGTGCTGTTTCTTATTCCTTTTGTCCTCATTCTTCCGATTTTTTTCGGACTTGACGGGATTTTGTTTGCAGGACCTGCTGCAGACAGTCTTGCATTTATCATCACCGTAATATTGATTGCAGTTGAGATGAAAAAAATGAAACAGGCAGAAACTCTTAAAACTGAAACAGATTAAAACGAAAAATAATTGCAACGAAATTGATCAAAACGAAATCGATTGAAAGGAGATGTTCTATGCCTACCAACATTGAGAAAAACCAGATTACAGAAGGCATTATTTGGCGGCAGCTTCTGCTTTTCTTCTTTCCTATTTTACTCGGAACTTTTTTTCAGCAACTATATAACACGATCGACAGCGTTATCGTCGGTCAGTTCGTCGGAAAGGAGGCGCTTGCGGCAGTAGGCGGTTCTTCTGCACAGATTGTCGCTTTTGTCGTTGGATTTTTCACCGGACTTTCTTCCGGAGCGTCTGTAACGATTGCACAGTTTTTTGGAGCAAAAGATGCCCGTTCTGCAAATAAAGGACTCCACACAGCATACGCGATCGCCGCTTCAGGCGGTCTTATCCTTACAGTATCAGGAATTATTCTGACGCCTTTTCTTTTGAAAATGATGAACACGCCTGCCGATATTATCGAAGATTCTGCCATTTACTTAAAGATCTATTTTGCCGGAATCATTTTCGTTCTCATCTATAATATGGGATCGGCAATTCTTCGCGCCACAGGAGATTCCAAGCGTCCGCTCTATTACCTGATTATCTGCTGTATCATCAATATTGTGCTGGACGTTTTATTTGTCATCGTTTTCCATATGGGAGTTATGGGCGTCGCTGTTGCCACGCTCATTGCGCAGGCTGTAAGCGCTGTGCTTGTCACGTTAAAACTAATGCATTCTGAAGAAATATTAAAACTTTCTATTAAACAGATCCGCTTCCACGGCTCTATTTTAAAAATGCAGTTAAAACTCGGACTTCCGACCGGATTTGAAGCTGTACTTTTTTCTATTACTAATATCGCCATCCAATCCGCGGTCAACACATTCGGCACAGACACGACCGCCGCATGGTCTGCCTATGGAAAACTTGACGCTATTTTTTGGATGGTCAGCACCGCATTCGGAATTGCGATCACGACCTTCGTCGGACAGAACTACGGAGCAGGCAAGATGGATCGTGTACGAAGAAGCACCCGTGTATGTCTTCTCATGGATTTTGTAGTTTCTTCCATACTCGTTGTCTTTCTGATTGCAGCACGTTTCCTTTTATTCCGGTTATTTACAAGTGACAGTCATGTTATCCAGATCGGATGCGATATGCTCGTTCTTATCACCCCGTGGTACATTGTGTATGTATTTATTGAAATTCTTGCCGGGTCACTACGCGGAGTCGGCAATGTCGTTGTCCCTGTGATCATTACACTTTTGGGCGTCTGCGTACTTCGTATTATATGGCTGACCGCCGTATTAAAGATCTCACCGACGATACCTTCCATCATCTTAAGCTATCCCGTCACATGGGTTGTGACTGCGCTTGCATTTATTATCTACTATATATACACAACTCATAAAACAAAAAGATAAAATAAAAAATTACCCGATTCCTATGATGATTCGGGTAATTTTTTATTTACTGCACATTTCTGCCTGTCAGTCAATATTATGATATCGTTTTCGGGAATTTCAAACAGGCTTTAAACTGATCGCAATCGATCAATATATCAAATTCTCCTCCGAGCGCCTTTGCATAAGTACTTACGATCGCCAATCCCAGTCCGTTTCCGTCTCCTGAACGAGCCTTATCTCCACGTGCAAATCTTTCAATAATATCTTCTTTTGTAAAATCCATCGGATATCCTGACGTATTTGTTACCTCCAAACAAACTTCCTCTTTTCCATCCAACTGCAAAAGCTTCGTCTTTACAAAAACACGCGTCCCATTCGCCGAATATTTCAGCGCATTTTCAATCAGATTCTGACAGATCCTGTAAAAATAGGAATTATCTGATATAAGACTCGTATCTTCTTTTGTCAGATCGGTGACAAATTCTAAATGACTTTCCCTGATCCTGTCATCCATATCTGCAAAGATCTGTTCGATCATCCGATTCACTTCAAAAGGCTCCAAATGCAGTTCTACATTGCCGCTGCTCGCCTTTGCCAGATTAAACAAACTGTTGATCATTTCTTTTAACTTCTCTGCACGTTCTGAAATCACATCTACATAATCACGGACAACATCACTTAATTCTTCTCTCTTGATCAGTTCAATATAACCAACCATCGAAGTCAGCGGAGTTTTCAGATCATGGGAAACATTTGTAATAAGATCTACTCTGAGCTGATCGCTCCGCGATACTTTCTCCAGACTTTTTCTCTCAATCTCCAGCGCTTCTTTGATTCTGTTTTGATTTATTTCATCAAGATTACACATGATCATATCCAACTGTTTCTTCTTAAAATGATTCATCACTGTTTCGCTGATCATAAACTGAACGATCACGGATAAGATCATGACATACCCTGACGCATAATTGTACGACCATCCGCCGCCCATATACATTCCGCCGTTCATCAAATATGACATATACCAAAGCGCAACAATAAGCGCAGTCCCGCCAATCCACTGTAATTTACGCAACCGGCTTTTCCACCTGTTTTGCCATTTCACATAGGCATCCTTCTCACCCGGATTCCATTCACGAAATTTTCTTGTAATAAGAAACGCAGTCAGGAGCATCTGTCCTGCGCCGAACAACACATTTCCCAAGATTCCGAAAAACAGTGATTCTCCGGTAGGATGATATGTGCGATACGCTACAATGCTGTACCAAAATGCCACTCCGAATCCCGCCAGTACAAGGCAGAACAGTTTCACTGCAATTCCGGTACTGCTCATCCAGCATTTGTCTAAAAATCCTTTCGCTTTTAACTTAATATTTTTCCATTTTGTATCCAATACCCCACACCACCTTTACATATCTTGGTTTCTTTGCATCAATTTCAATTTTCTCCCGTATATGTCTGATATGAACCATTACTGTATTTTCCACTGTATAATTTGCCGATTCCTGCCAGACATTTTCATAGATCTGTTCCGAAGAAAACACCTGTCCCGGATGTTCCATTAAAAGTTCTAATATTTTGTACTCTGTAGCAGTCAGCCTCACTTCCTCCCCTTCCACAAGGACAATTCTCTGCTTCTTGTCAAGTACAAGTCCCCCGTTTACAATCTGATCTTCGTTCTCCTTCGGAAGTTCTCCTCCCCACGCGCGGTATCTCCTCAGATGCGCTTTCACACGCGCCATTAATTCCGCCGGATTATACGGTTTTTCCACATAATCATCTGCGCCAAGAACAAGTCCTGATACTTTATCACTTTCCTCCGTCTTCGCCGAAAGGATGATAACCGGGATTCTGTATTTCTCACGAAGCTTCATAAGAGCCGACAGTCCATTCAACCGCGGCATCATCACATCAAGCAAAATCAGATCTACGGGATTTTTCTCAAGCATGTTCAGCGCTTCCATTCCGTCATACGCCTGAAGCACACGGTATCCCTCATATTTCAAAAGTTCACTGATTGAATATACAATTTCCTTGTTATCGTCCACAACCATAACAACCTCTCCGGTATTCATGTCTTCTCCCATTTTTCTCACCTCTGCATTTTCCTTTATCTGATATAAACAATACACTTTCCCTGTTAAAAAAACCTCGATATAATTCTTAAATTTTTCTTATAAGATTCTGTGATATAATCCATCGCTTCTTGTGACGGTCAGCCGATTTAGCGGCTTGGACTTCACTGCGTGCAATCATTAGTCATTATACCACAAACGATAACAGGCGATTCGGAAATTTAACTGTTTCCGAACCGCCTGTTATCGTTACTCATGTGGATTTTATTCTATTCTGCCGCGATCTGTTTCACCTTGCCAAGCCCTTTCGCCACAGCAGGGATACAGATAATCACGAGCGTGATGATTGCTTCTGCCAAAAGAAAACTGTAGTTATATGCTATCGGATAGATCGCCGTCAATGATTTCGGGAAATTATCCGGCATATAGTCCATCCAGTACAAATATCCGCCCAATGCATGAAATGCTCCTCTAGCCAAAACTGCCACAATATACCCTTTGATCAGACCATGCTTCTTCTTTGCAAAAAATCCTGCCACGCCAAGCGCTGCAAAAGCAAGAATATAATCACAGCATACCTGAAAGAAGGAAAGGACATATGGCTCCTGAATAAACTGAAGAATTCCATAAGCAAGTCCTACTAAAACTCCCGTTCCGACACCGTACCAGTTTGCCACAAGTACAATAAAGAGCATGCTGCACAAGGTCACACTTCCACCCCACGGCATCTGGAAAATCTTCACATAAGATGTAACAAAAGCCAGCGCCATTGCAACCGCACAGAACACAAGCTGCTTCGTTGTCATTTTCTTACGCTCAGATCTCTTTCCTGCGAAAAATACTGCCGCCAAAAAAAGTACGACCCCTACAGATACCGTGACAACATATCCCGCAGTTGTCAGTCCGCCTTCTGCATTTACAAGTAAATCAAACATAAAAAAACCTCCTGTTCTCAGATTGAAAACAAAAGGTATAAACACTCATAACATAATCCCTACGTTGGCATTATCCAAATCAGGTTATGGGTCGAAGTTTCCAACTTCCTCTCAGCCTGTACACAAGCTCCCCTTGTCATCAATCCATATGTAATTTTTTGACCGACTCTATGATAACCTCTTTGACAAAAAATGTCAAGAAATTTGAAGAAACAGGCTGCATTCGCATTTCTGTAAAACTCATCTCATAACGCCTTAATTTTCACGCTCTATTTGCTTAAGCTGCTGATGCACATATGATACCGGAAGTCCGACTACGTTATAATAATCTCCGTCGATCCGTTCGATATAAGCCGCAAATCTCCCCTGTATGCCGTACCCTCCGGCTTTGTCAAGAGGTTCCCCGGTTGCCGCATATTCGCGGATCTCTTCTTCACTCATTTTACAGACGAAAACTTCCGTTTCAACCGCATGAACAACCGATGCTCTCTTCCCCTCTTTGTCAAAATCCAAAATTGCTACACCTGTATATACTTTATGACTTCTTCCCTGCAGGTTTTGAATCATACGGACGGCATCCGCTTCATCTTTCGGCTTCCCTAAAATACTTCCGTCCGATACAACGATCGTATCTGCACCGATCACGATCGTATTCCTCAATTCATTCTTTCCTTCTCGTCCTGTTTCCTGCGGCAAATCTTTCTTTTCCTGTAAATCTTCCGCAACATTTTCCGCCTTTGCAAGCGCAAGCTCTTTCACGATTGCTTCCGGTTCCCGACTATGATAAACTTCCTCCCTGTCACTGACTCTCACTTCAAATGAAATTCCGATTTGCTCAAGTAATTCCCGCCTTCTCGGAGATGCCGATCCAAGGATAATTCTTTTCTTTATCTGCATTTCGCCTCTCTGCTTTCTTCTCTTATTGATTTTCAAGTTATATGTTTTTCGTTATCTCGGTCCCATAAATTTATCACCATTCAGATTATTCCACCTACCTACAAGCCTTTTATTTCTTGCTATTATACTATAACTCAGTCCTGTTTTCAACGCTCTTTTGCAAACATATGTTCTTTTTGTTTTATTATTTTTTTGTGTATTTTCACCCATTATTTTCTTTTGTTTTGTACGAATTGTACTGTAGAACAACCCTTTTTCGTATACTGATTCTACACAAAATGATTCCGAACAAAAGAAAAAATCCCGCACTTTTCAGATGCGTATATTGAAAAAGCCCATACACCAGACTGTGAAGTGAACCGATTCATGTCACAGTCCTTTTTATACCCAAACAGCGATCTGGCACTAAATTTATAATGACAGCATTCCCTTTACTATGATAAAATGTAAAAGATTATTAAAAAAATATATGAGAAAGATGAAAATGAGGAGGATCTAACTTTGGAAAACAAAAGAATCATCCAAGTAGAAGAAAAAGTACCTTTTAAACTGCTCGTGCCGTTAAGCATCCAGCACATGTTTGCCATGTTCGGCGCATCCGTACTCGTTCCGTTCGTATTCGGACTGAATCCTGCCGTTGTTTTATTTATGAACGGAATCGGAACATTATTGTTCATTCTTATCACAAAGGGGAAAGCGCCGGCTTACCTCGGTTCCAGCTTCGCATTTCTGGCGCCTGCAGGAATTGTAATTGAAAAATGGGGTTACAGTTATGCTCTCGGCGGATTTGTTGCTGTCGGATTTTTAGGATGTATCCTTGCCTTGATCATCCGCAAATTCGGTTCCAAATGGATCGATGTCGTACTCCCGCCCGCTGCAATGGGACCGGTTGTCGCGCTGATCGGTCTTGAACTTGCCGGAACTGCCGCTTCTAATGCAGGTCTTACAGAGGCGTCCATCGACCCTAAAAATGTGATTGTATTCCTTGTCACTCTTTTAACAGCAGTCCTCGGCTCTGTATTATTCCGCAAATTTTTTGCCGTGATTCCGATCTTAATCGCGATCATTGCCGGATATATCGCAGCCCTTTTATGCGGAATCGTCGATTTCAGTGAAGTTGCTTCGGCGTCATTTTTTGCACTCCCGAACTTCTCTACACCGAAATTTAAATGGGAAGCGATTGTGATCATTCTTCCGGTCATCCTTGTCATTGCCTCCGAACATATCGGACATCAGATTGTGACAAGTAAAATTGTCGGCCGCGATCTTCTGAAAGATCCCGGGCTGCATCGCTCCTTGTTTGCCGATAATTTTTCCACGATGATCTCCGGATTTATCGGTTCTGTACCGACAACAACATACGGAGAAAACATCGGCGTTATGGCTATGACAAAGGTTTACAGCGTATACGTCATTGCAGGCGCCGCTGTACTGTCGATCATCTGCTCCTTTATTGGAAAAATGACAACACTGATCAGCACGATCCCGGGACCGGTTATCGGCGGAATTTCATTTCTTCTATACGGAATGATCGGTACGTCAGGTATCCGTATTCTTGTTGATTCTCAAGTTGACTACTCAAGATCAAGAAATATGGCGATGACTTCGATTATCTTCGTAACCGGATTATCCGGCATCAAAGTACAGTTCGGAAGCATCCAGCTTACAGGTATGGTACTTGCATGTGTTGTCGGAATGATTATGGGATTGATGTTCTTCGTCTTTGATAAACTCAAACTTACAAACGACAGAGAGAACAACTAAGCAGATTCATTCAGAAAATACACGAAAATGCACTGACAAAAAGAAAATTTAAAAAGAAAGAAACAGAGGAATCATTACCATGCTGAAAATCATCATTTCACCAGCGAAAAAGATGAATGTCACAGATGAATTTCCCTGTAACGCCACTGTCCCGGTCTTTTCTGACCGGGCAGATGTGCTTCATGGGATTTTAAAAAGCAAGACTATACAGGAACTGAAAACTCTTTGGAAATGCAGTGATAAACTTGCAGAACAAAATCATCAAAGACTTCTTTCTTTTTCCCCGTCTCAGGCATCAACACCGGCGCTTCTTGCCTATGAAGGTATCCAATACCAACATATTGCACCGTCCGTTTTTACAGATGCCCAATGGGATTATGTAACGTCCCATCTCCGTATTTTATCCGGTTTTTATGGAGTCTTAAAACCGACCGATAAAGTCATTCCGTACCGCCTGGAAATGCAGGCAAAACTGAGCACTCCCGAAGGGAAAGATCTTTATGAATACTGGGGAGGTGCATTATACCGAACGCTTCTCTTAGAAGGCATGACTGCATGCGTCAATCTTGCCTCTGCAGAATACAGTAAAGCGATCCTCCCCTACAAAAATATCCCCTGTGTCACCTGTGTTTTCGGCGAAGAAACAGACGGCAAAATAAAAGTGAAAGGAACACAGGCAAAAATTGCCCGCGGTGAAATGGTTCGCTGGATGGCACAGGAGAAAATCGAAAACATTTCAGATATCCGCGAATTTAAAGAACTGGGATATCAGTTTTCTCCCGCTCACTCCACTGAAGACACTTACACCTTCTGCCTTTGACTGCTCAAGCTGTTCACAGGGTAATACGCTGTGATTCCTAAATTACATCCTTTCGGATATTCAGCCTGTGCTTTCCCGGCACTATTTCCCTATAAGAAGAGACTTCCGAAAAAATCTCCGATGCCGTCTACAATACCGGAAACAATACCGCCGACTCCATCGCACACATCGCTGACAACGTCAGAGGCTACGCTGCCCGCAAACATTCCCGCTCCGATCCCGATAACAACTTTTGCGGCTAACGGAATAGGTGCGGCTGCCAGAACCGCCATCGTCGCCTCTGACGCGGCTGTTCCGGCAGCTCCGGAAACGGAACCTTTTAATGCTCCTGAGGCGACGTTTCCCGTTGTTGTTGACAAATCGTCTCCGTTCACGATCGATTCAACGGCAGC
>CAJLUP010000011.1 GCA_905209865.1 uncultured Lachnospiraceae bacterium | reverse complement strand
TGCCGCGCCGCCTACACGGGACACGGACAAACCGACATTTACCGCCGGGCGCATACCGGAGGCAAACAATCCGCTCTCCAGAAAGATCTGTCCATCTGTGATCGAAATAACATTTGTCGGAATATATGCAGATACGTCTCCTGCCTGTGTCTCAATAATTGGCAAGGCTGTGATCGAACCGCCGCCGTTCTCATCACTCAGTCTGCTGGAACGTTCCAACAGTCTTGAATGAAGATAAAATACGTCTCCCGGATAAGCCTCTCGTCCCGGAGAACGTCCAAGCAAAAGGGAAAGCGCTCTGTAAGCGACCGCATGTTTTGACAGATCATCGTACACGATCAAGACGTCTTTTCCTTTATACATAAAATATTCTGCCATTGCAGTTCCTGCATACGGAGCAATATATTGAAGCGGCGCACAGTCGCTCGCTGTCGATGACACAACAATCGTATAGTCAAACGCTCCGTTTGTTTTCAATGTATTGACAACCTTTGCCACTGTAGATGCTTTCTGTCCGACAGCAACATAGACACAGATCACATCTTTCCCTTTCTGATTCAAGATCGTATCAAGCGCGATCGACGTCTTTCCGGTCTGTCTGTCTCCGATGATCAGCTCTCTTTGTCCTCTTCCGATCGGAAACATAGCATCAATAGAAAGAATTCCTGTCTCCATTGGAACACTGACCGATTTTCTGTCAACGATCCCCGGCGCTTCCTGCTCGATCGGGCGGTAATCATCAGCTTCAATTCCACCTTTCCCGTCGATCGGCTCTCCTAACGCATTCACAACTCTTCCTATATAAGCGTCTCCAACAGGAACACCCGCTCTCTTTCCTGTGCGGGTTACCTTCGTACCTTCGCTGATCTTTGTATCGCTTCCGAAGAGGATACAGCCGATCTCATTTCTGCGGATATCCTGAACCATTCCCTTTAAACCATTCTCAAATGTAACGATCTCTCCGTACATTGCATGGTCGATCCCATAAACTTCAGCGATTCCGTCACCTACGGAAACTACGGTTCCTACTTCGCTGTCTTTGCTCATCATATCAAAATTCTCAATCTCTTCTCTTAAGATTGAAATAATTTCATTTGAGTTGATCGAACTCACCTCGCTCACCTCCATAGTAATCTTTGTTCTAATCTGTCTAAACGGCCTTTCACACTTCTGTCATACTCATCGCTTCCCACCCGCAGAACAAATCCGCCGATCAGGGAATCGTCTTTTTGTATCTCTATATATGCCTTCTTCGCATGATATTTCCGGCAGAGAAATGACTCCATGCCTCGTTTTTGCTCCTCGTTTGGAAATACAGTGCAAAAAAGAACAGCCCTTACAATCTTCTCTTCTTCATCTGTCCGCAGATCATATGCGTCAAAAATCTCTTCGATCAAATCGATCTTCTGATAACGGCAGACAACCTTCAAAAAATTTCTGATTTCCTGTGGAAATACTTTGTCGATCACTTGCTCTTTCTTGTCCTGACGGATCGTCGGATTCTCCAGAATCTCCGTTATCTGCGGTACTTCCGAAAAAATTTCCCGCGTCTTTCCAATCGTTTCTTTCGGAAGCGCAAGTTCAAAAAGGACTTCCGCATATCGCATTGCCGAAGAAGAACAAATGACTTTCTTATTCGTCTCCATCTCTATGTCCCTCTCCTGTTTCTTGCAGAAACTGATCAAACAACTGATACTCTCTCTCTTCATCCCGAGCCTTTCCTGCAATCTTCGCCGCTGAAGCGATTGCCAAACCAGAGATCTCTCCTTTCAGTTCACGGATTGTTTTCTCCCGTTCAATACGTACAGTCTCTTTCGCAGACTCAATGATCCCGTCTGCCTTATTCCCTGCTTCTTCCAAAATACGATCGTATTCTGCTTTCGCACTCTTTCTGGCATTTTCCACAATCTGCACCGATTCCTGTTTCGCCCCGTTTAAAGCCGCTTCATATTCCTGTTTCATCTTAAGGGCATCATCCTGTGCATTCTGAGCATTTTTCAGTCCGTCGGCGATCAGTTGTTTCCGTTTCTCCATAATGTCTGTCACAGGCTTAATAAGAAAATGTCTCAGCAAGAGATAGAGAATAATCACATTTATTATTGTATAGACAAGACTCATATTTATTTCTATCATCTTTTCCCCATACCTTTCCCGTCATTTTAACAGTGTAACATCTGACTAAATTAACCAAGAAGGATGATGATCAAAATTCCGATGATAAATCCGTAAATAGCTGTTGCCTCTGCAAGCGCACATCCAAGGATCAGGTTTTTACTGATCTTGCTTTCTGCTTCCGGCTGTCTTGCGATTGCTTCTGCTGCTTTTCCTGTTGCGATTCCGATACCAACACCTGCTCCGATACCTGTCAAAACTGCTACTGCTGCTCCGATTGCTATAATTGCTTCCATTTCATGTTCTCCTTTATTCTTTGATATTTTTTGATTCTTTCGTACTTTCCTGCATTTCCTGAACTTGCCAAACTATTGCGCAGCCTTGTACATGCAGAATTTCATTATTTCTATCTTCTGTTTCTGTTTTTTTCTCTTCCTTTTCGGAATTACTCCATTTCCTCCGTCATAAATAACGCTGTCAGGAATACAAATACATATGCCTGAAGAAGCCCGTCAAAGATATCAAAATAGAAACTTACCGGGATCGGGCAAATAAGCGGCACGAAAAATTTCAAAAGCTCCAGCACCACAAATCCCGCCAACATATTTCCAAAAAGCCGCATACACAGCGACAACGGCCGAATCACAATTTCCAGCACCGTAATCGGCGCCACAACCGGAACCGGCTTTGCAAAATGTTTCATCCAGTGGACTACTCCGTTTTTGTGAATTCCCGAAAATTCAATGACACACATACTCATGATCGCCAGCGCCGCCGTCACGTTCAGATCTTTTGTCGGCGGTTTAAAACCGAACAGACCGATCGTGTTTGACACTGCCAGATAAAGAAGCACTGTAATCAAATACGGCACATAGGCTTTATTTTCTTTGCCGATGATTCCTTCAAAGAAATCCTGCGCCCAGCCGATCATTGCCTCCAGTGCAAGCTGCACTTTTCCGGGATTTTCAACTTTAAGATTTCTTACTAATATGACAGACAAAAGAACCAGAAACGCCATAATAATCCATGTAACGACAACCGATTCTGAAATATCTCCTAATATAGGAAGTCTCAGAACAGTCTCGCAGTTCAGCTCGTCCATCAATGTTTCTGTCAGATCTCCCGTATTGCTCCCTCCTTTTTTCGTTTTTTACAGGCTTCTTATTTTCCGTTCTTTTTGGGCATAAAAAAAGAGCTCCTGCCTGTTGAGAACCGTTCCTCTTCGAACCCCTGTAATCCTTGCGTCTCCTAGGTATCAGCCGCTTCCGGCGCAAGCCGTTTTCTTGTGTTTCCCGGCTTTCCTAAAAGTCGAATAAAACATTACACCCGAAGAATCTTTTTGTCAATATTTCCATTTTTTTATCCACATCCAAAAAAAATCCATTTTTTTCTTTCATTTTGCTATCTCAAAACATAAAAAAAGGATGAAATTTTATTCATTTTTCATCCCTCTTTTTTTACAATATTTATTTTTTGTAAATTATCGAAATTTCTGCACGATAAACTTCCCGTTTTCTCCGTATTTTTTGTCGTATTGCATAATCTGCATGTCTATTTTTTAACAAACATTGTCAAAAATAGACTTGTTTCCATCATAATGTTTATAAAACCACATCTATTGTACTGACTGACTGCTCAAAATCACTCTTTACTGCGTCTCTTTCCGGCTTCCGTCCCGTCCGTCTTCCCGCTGCACGCTCTCTTCTTTCCTGCCTTCCTCGTTTTGAGCAGATTCTCTTGCGATCCTTAAGAAGTCTCTGTCATGATCTTTCCTTCTCGGAATAAAGCTTCCGGCAACTTTTCCTTTACCTCTCGTCTTCACATAGAAAAATCCAAGTACAGAGAAAACAGCCGCGCCGATAAAATTAACGATCAGGTCCTGCATCGTATCAAGAAGTCCGATATCAAGATATCCGCTCAGTCCAAGTGACTGCCCGTTCACTACTACATCCGTTATATTCTGAATCGTATACGGCACATTATGTCCGCCGGGATCGAGCATTACCGAACGAATCGTATGGATCACCGTGTCTTTCTGCATATCAAGTCCCATGATCATATCCATTCCAAATTCAAAAAACTCCCAGACAACTCCAATCGTCATGGAAAAACAAAACGCTACGATTGCCGTAAAAAGAGGCGATAACGTAAAAACAGTTCTGTCGCTTCTGTTAAGAAGATCGACAAGGGAGAATCCGATCGCCGCCGCAAGAAAACCATTCAGCGTATGTAAGACCGTATCCCAAAACGGAAATACAAGATAAAACTCACTGATCTCTCCAAGGATCTCCGCCGAAAAAATAAACACAAGAATAATGATCTCCAACGCCGTCGGAAGTTCCACCTTAAATGTAATCTGCGCCAGGCTCGGAATCACCAGCAAAAGAAGCGTAAGAATGCACAAAAATACATTTTCATAATTCCGATTCAAAAGCTGGAGCACAAGCATAATGATCACAAGCGCCCGCAGTGTAAAATATACGATCGCAGAACTTTTATGTTCCCGCAGCTCCATACCCAAAGCAGTCTTCCAGTTTTTAAATTTTCCTGCCGTTTTTTTATCAACTTTTTTTCCATTTACATCATTCATATGTTCCCTTTCAAACAGACATACTGAAAGATCAGTAAGGTTTCTCAGCCACCTTGTTTCTTTGTCTTCATCCGTTTAATCACTTTCAAACGGGTAAATTCTTCACGCTCTTTTTCTTCCAATGCGTTCGTAATCGTATATACAAGTGAAGTATACATCGGAATTGTTATATTCTGCAATGCGTTTGCACGCTTCTGCGTCTTTTTGATATTTCCCGCAAGTCGATACGCGGCGTTTTCCACCATGGATAATTTCACAGTCAGATCTTTCACTCTGCGGAAAGCTTCTCGCGCCTTGTCGATAGACTCACGGGTTGTGCTGAACGAATAAGTCGGCTGTCCGGCGTCAGGCATATATTTGACATGAGGAATTTCCGTTCCCATTATACTGCGCGTCTGGATCGTAATGGAATTCTCGATCGGAACCGTGTAAGCAAGCATCTCTACATTACTGATTCCATTTTCAATATTCGCTCTTTGCAGACACTCGTACGCATAAGTGAATGTTGTATCTATTTCCTCCTGAATCGTTCTCGCCTCATCGATCAGATCCATTAATTCCCGAATCAATATATTTCGCTTTTTATCCATCAGGTCATATCCCTGCTTTGCCAGCGCAAGTGAATTTTTTGCCAGCATAAGGTTTCCCTTTGTCGGAAATGTACGCGGATCCATATACACCCTCCTTCCCCGTTTTTATTCTTCTTCAATCGGTTTATAATATTTATCAAGGATCTTCGTATCAACACGGTCAAGCTCTTCTCGCGGAAGACGTCCGAGCAGTTTCCATCCAAGATCAAGAGTTTCTTCTATCGTTCGGTTTTCATTCATTCCCTGTCCGATATATTTTTCTTCAAACTCTTTTCCAAACTCAAGATATTTCTTATCGATCGGCGATAATTCATCCTCACCGATAACAGATGCCAGATTTCTTGCATCCCCCACTTTTGCATACGCAGAGAAGAGCTGATTCGCCAAATCCTGATGATCTTCTCTCGTATATCCTGCTCCGATGCCGTCCTTCATCAAACGGGACAGAGACGGAAGGATGTTGATCGGCGGATAGATTGACTGTCCGTGAAGAGGACGGTCAAGCACGATCTGTCCTTCTGTAATATACCCGGTCAAATCCGGGATCGGATGCGTAATATCATCATTCGGCATCGTAAGAATCGGAAGCTGCGTAACCGATCCATTCACTCCCTGCACGATACCTGCTCTTTCATAAATCGTGGCAAGTTCACTGTACAGATATCCGGGATATCCTTTTCTGCTTGGGATCTCGCCTTTTGAGGAAGAGACTTCACGCATCGCCTCGGCAAAGGACGTCATATCTGTCAAAATTACAAGAATGTGCATATTCTGTTCAAATGCCAGATACTCTGCCGCCGTCAGCGCTACTTTCGGCGTGATCAGACGTTCCACAACAGGATCGTTTGCAAGGTTCAAAAACATCGCAACATGATCCGCAACCCCGCTTTCTTCAAACGTATTACGGAAGAAATCTGCAACGTCATGTTTTACTCCCATTGCAGCAAATACGATGGCAAACTTTTCGTCCGAATTTTCACCGAGAGAAGCCTGCTTTACTATCTGTGCCGCCAACTGATCATGGGGCAGACCGTTTCCCGAAAAGATCGGAAGCTTCTGTCCGCGGATCAAAGTCGTCAATCCGTCGATTGCAGAAATTCCCGTTCGGATATAGTTTCGGGGGTACTCTCTTTTCACAGGGTTGAGCGGCAGTCCGTTCACATCTCTTTTCAGCGTCGAAGCAATAGGTCCGAGTCCGTCGATCGGAATTCCGATCCCATTAAACGTTCTGCCGAGCATATCCGGTGAAAGAGCGATCTCCATCGGATGTCCTGTCAATTTTGTATGTGTATTTTTCAGCGACATATTTTCAGAGCCTTCAAATACCTGAATAACCGCTTTGTCTTCATATATTTCTACGATACGTCCAATCTTTCTCTGCGTACCGTCCACGACGAATTCCACAATCTCGTCGAAAAATGCATCCTGTACTCCCTCCAGCGCGATCAGCGGGCCGTTGATGCTGCTTAATCCTAAATATTCGATTGACATGATCTTCGGTTCTCCTTATGCATTCTTTTCCAAAACATTCTGATAAAATGTGTCAATGTCACGATGATATTGAGCAAACATTTCCAATCTGTCATTCGGCACATCATATTTGATCGCGATCACCCGGTCGAAAATATTTTCTGCTTTCAAAACAGACATCGGATGTCCCATCGTCACAAGTGTCCTTGCCTGTTTATACAAATATAAAATTGTATCCATCATCAAGAACTGTTTTTCCATCGAAACACATGTGTCATCTTTATGAAATGCATTCTGCTGCAAAAATCCAAGACGGATCACACGGGCAATTTCAAGCACGAGCTTCTGATCATCCGGCAGAACGTCGCTTCCGATCAATTTTACGATTTCCAAAAGACTGCTTTCCTGATTCAAAAGCGCCATCAATCGGTTTCTGTAATCAACAAACTGCGGGGATACGTTATCCTGATACCAGTGACTTAAATCATTCAGATATTCGCTGTAACTTGTAAGCCAATGAATCGCCGGAAAATGTCTTGAATACGCAAGACTTTTATCCAGTCCCCAAAAGCAGCGCACGAAACGTTTCGTATTCTGCGTAACCGGCTCGGAAAAATCACCGCCCTGAGGCGATACCGCTCCGATGATCGTAACAGATCCATCCGTTCCGTTCAGGTTGTGCATCATTCCGGCCCTCTCGTAGAACGCTGACAATCTTGATGCCAGATAAGCCGGAAATCCTTCTTCGGCAGGCATCTCCTCCAAACGTCCTGAAAGTTCGCGGAGCGCTTCTGCCCATCTGGAAGTAGAGTCTGCCATAATTGCTACGTCATACCCCATATCCCGATAGTACTCTGCCAAAGTAAGCCCTGTATAAATACTTGCTTCACGGGCAGCCACCGGCATATTGGACGTATTCGCGATCAGCGTTGTTCTGTCCATCAGCGGATTACCCGTCCTTGGATCTGTCAGTTCACCGAACTCTTCAAGAACCTGTGTCATTTCATTTCCACGTTCTCCGCATCCGATATAAATAATAATATCTGCATCTGCCCATTTTGCGATCTGATGCTGCGTCATCGTCTTTCCTGTCCCGAATCCTCCCGGAATTGCCGCTGTACCGCCCTTCGCGATCGGAAACATTGTATCGATGATACGCTGTCCGGTCACAAGCGGAACAGATGCAGGGAACCGATGATGCGTCGGTCTGGGAACGCGGATCGGCCAATGCTGCGTCATCGTCAGCTTCTTTTCCTCTCCGTCAGAAAGTTCCAAAATCACAAGAGTTTCATCAATCGTATACTCTCCGTCTTCCACAACTTCTTTAACTGTTCCTTCTACATCCGGGGGAACCATACATTTATGCAAAATGGCATGAGTCTCCGGCACTTCTGCTATAATATCTCCGCCATGAAGATACTGTCCCTTCTCGACAACAATATGTGTCTGCCACTTTTTCTTTTTATCAAGAGAATCTACGCTGACACCTCTTGTAATAAAAGCGCCGCCTGTCTCTGCAATTCTTTCCAACGGGCGCTCGATTCCATCAAATATATTATTCAAGATTCCCGGCGCAAGAGTCACCGAAACCGCGTTTCCGCTGGCAACAACTTCCTCTCCGGGTTTCAGTCCTGTCGTTTCTTCATACACCTGGATCGTCGTCCGGTCTTTGTCAAGAGCGATTACTTCGCCTACCAGTTTCTGTTTTCCGACATAGACCATCTCCGACATACGAAATCCTGTATTTCCTTTCAGGTAGATGACAGGTCCGTTAATTCCATAAATTGTTCCGGTATTAAGCAATTCCGTCACCTCCTAAGAACAAAAATTTATCATATTCATCACGGAGCTGTGTCTTAAACGAATGATCCATCAAAATATTACGTGAACGGATCACCGCGCGCACACCGCCGATAAAATCTTCCGTGCTCACTGTCAGCCGAACCTTCGTTTCTGCTTCCAGCTTTGCAAGTTTTTCGGCATCTGACGGATTAATATAGATGACAACCGGATCATTTCCCGCAAACTGCGCTGCCTTTTTAATGCATTTAACGAGGAAGTCGTCATATGCTTCTGTCTTCATATAATCATTGACAAGCTGCACCGCCTCTTCGAAAACTTTATCTTTCAATTCTTGCTGCACTTTTCCCTGACTGCGTTTAATCTCAAGCTGAGATTTTGCCAATGCCTGACTTACTGTACGTTTCGCATTTGTCGTCTCTGCTTTCACACGCGTTTCGGCTTGTCTTAGCATCTCCGACTTATGATCGTTAAATATTTTTTCAAGCGCTTCTCTGTGCGCGTCTATGATCGCATTTCCTTCTGCGCGCGCCTGCTCCATAGACACAGTCTGCATATATGTGAGTTTCTCTTCAAGAGTCAACCGGAAGCCCTCCCTTTTCTCGATTTATCTGCTTCATTTGTCTGATTTATTTTCTGCTTTATCTATTTCCATCCTCTGTTCATCGGAATCTCTGCCGTCCTATAATTTCAGTCCGATCGCTTCCGTTATATAGGATGTGATAAAATCTTTTTTTCGTCCCGTTCCGTGCCGGTCCGGAATCTCTACGAGGAGCGGCATCTTACGTTCCAAACGAAACGTATCAATAATTGCAGGAAATTCCCGTCCGAATTTCTCAGTCAAGAGTACAATACCGATGCTTTTATCCTCAAGCACATGTTCTAATGCCTGTTTTAATTCATCCTGTTCATGGACGACGATTCCGTCCACACCTGCAAGACGCATCCCCGTATATGTGTCAACATTATCGCTGATCAGATACATCTTCATGACGCCAGATCCTTTCTTTTTCTTATAAGTTACCTAAAATCATGAAGGAGATGATCAGACCGTAGAGACATACTCCTTCTGCAAGACCTACGAAAATAAGAGATTTTCCGAGTACGCTGGAGTCTTCACTGATAGCTCCCAAAGCCGCGCTGGCTGCACTGGCAACTGCGATACCGCCGCCGATACAGGAAAGTCCTGTAACGATCGCCGCCGCAAGATACCCCATTCCTGTTGCAAAGCCTGCGTCAGCAGTCACAGCTTCTGCCGCCTGTACGTTCGGACCGCCAAGAAGCATGATCGAGGCGATGGCAAATGCTCCGAAGAAAAAGAATGCGTTCGTTCCGATTGCTCTTTTGTAACGTTTTCTGCTCTTTTCACCGAGCAGATAATATCCGAACGGCACGATAATACTCACGATCAGTGTGATGATAAAAACGATTTTTGTTCCCATTGTCATTGTAAGTTCCTCCTATGATATGATGAATTTTAAGAAATTTATTTTCGGCTGTTTCTCTTTGTATTTTTCTTTGTATATGGATCGAATGCATGACCGCTTCCTTTATAGAATCGGCTGAACATCTCGTAATATTCCAAACGAAGTACTTGAATTCCAACGATCAGACCTTCAAATCCGCATACGAACAAGTTTCCAAGAATAACTCCTGCCCAGTTTGGACTGCCGCTCTCCGCGCCTGCCAGCTGCAGCACAACTTCCATGATCGCCGCATGGCTCACTGCAAACGCGCCGATACGGATAAAGGAAATCGTATTTGAGAAATAACTAAGCAGTGTTTCAAACAGTTCGAAAAATCCCTGTACAACAAACATTGCCTTTCCCGTCTCCATCTTGTCTGCCCGTTTCTGAAGTATTCTTGTAAGCGGTTCTCTGAAAAAGATCAGCAAAAGCGGAATACCGAACATAACCGCCATAACAATCCCTCCCGGAAGCGGATTGCCTGTCATAAAAAGTACGATCGTCACTACAACCGCAAGATAAAACACAAGTCCTGCCACGCCGTTCGGATCAAACCATGCGCTTTCCATATCTTTTCCACGCAATGCGTTAATAATATGAAGAACCATCGCAACCATGATCAGGAACATACCGAATGCAACCGCAACAATAAACACGGTATTCAGTTTTCCTAAAAACGGCAGTGTCGTCATATGATCGATGGGCCGCATCCACAATGCGGGAAGAACGTCTTCAAATCCGAAAATACTTCCGAACAAGAATCCGAACACCGTAGAAAATACACCTGCCGTTGCAATAATGCCTGCAAGAGGCGCTTTCTTAAAGTGGTAGATCAAACCGCCCCCGATCAAAAGAAGCAGTCCCTGCCCCACATCTCCGAACATCACTCCGAAGATAAACGAATATGTCAAAGCGACAAACATTGTCGGATCCATCTCATTATGCGCCGGAAGTCCGTACATACTGACGAACATTTCAAACGGTTTAAACAGTTTTGGATTTTCCAGCTTCGTCGGCGGTTCTCCGAAATATGCATCGTGATCGTCTTCTACAACAACGAACACCTTCTCGTCATCTTTCACTTCTTCAACGAATTTATCCACATCATCTTCCGCCATCCAGCCGCACAAAATATAATAATCTTCCTGATTATCTTCCATTCTCGCGGCAAGTTTTCTTACATCGAAGTTATTAGACAGCTCTTCCAGCCTGTTTCTTGTCGCAATAAGCTGCGGTGCCCGGTCTGCCAGCATCTCGCCCGCCTGTTTGTCCAGATCTTCGATTTCTAAATTCACCCTGGCGATCTCATTTTCCAGGGAACGGTATGCTGTATCCGGAGTTCCTTCAAATTCGTCTTGCAGCTCGATTCGTTCAAAATGAAGCGACCGGAAAACAGCGTCGACTTTCTGTGTCTCCGCCTGTGAAACAAAGTACACACCGTACACATAACTTTCATCCCGCTCTCCTTCAACAAAGATTGCTTTCAGATCGTCCATGAGATACTTTTGCATTTTATGATAAAATTCTACTGCAATCCGCCCGAAACGATACGTGATATATCGATAATGAAGCACACGGTGGAGATCACATTCCAAAGGACGAAACGGCGCTATGATCTGCTGCTTCGCCCTGTATTGTTCGATTTTTTTCTTAAGTTTTTCCTTTTTTTCCTGAAGTGAACGATAATCTTCATCCGCTTTGCGGACAAGTTCAAACATATCGTCAAGTCCCAGCTTCGTATCAGGTTCTACCGTCTCCGCATTCGGAAGGTATCCTACGAATTCATTTGCCTTGCTTAGCACTTCTCTATATGGATTCAGCTCCACAAAAGGTCTTAAGTTGTCTACTGTCTTAAGCTCTGACAGCGCTGACTCAAGCTGAATCTCGTACCGCGACAAATACTGATCGGTAACGCGGTCAATATCATTTCGCGGTCCTGATATATTAATAAATTTCATCTTTACGATCATCGGGTTCTACCTCCAATGTACGCCGACGTCTCCCCCGGAGTCAGTCCGTACCGCACACACTCCATAACGGTCGTCAGCTTTTTCAGTTCTTCTTCCTTCAAGAAGAGATAGGTGTTGATCGCGGCGACTGAATACGGATTCCTGCGCCGGTCTACTGTATACAGATGATGCAGACAATCTGCATACATCTGTTCCATCGTCAAATTCTGTTTAAAATTATAATGTCGGGCATACGTTGTTCTTATGACGACATTCTCAAACTCTTCAATGCCCGGCGCCTCCACCATATCTTTCACCACATCCGTCGATAATTTATAGTGGATCGGAATAAGCATCAGATAAATATCCGCCGGTTTCATATTATAATACTTTTTCGCCCTGTATATCCACTGAATGTTCAAAAGATCAATCTTAGAGCCTCGATCCCGCATAAACAGTTCCAGATCCGCCTTTTTCAAAATCTTCTTTTGTTCTTTCCATGTGGATGTATAATAATAAAGATCCAATGCCAGATTGTAATCATAAAGCGTCACATTATCCGTGTCTTTTATTTTCTTCAAAGGGGCGTAATACTCCGTCCCTTTCAGATTCTCCACGAGTTCATCCGTTGTCCTTGACGTAATAAGTTTTCCGATAGATATTTGAGAATACCGGTCAAAAAACGCGCTCTTATAATTAAGATCAAACGGCTTCTTGTAATGATTGATCACAATACGCAGACAATAATTAATCAGCTCGATCTCATACCCTTTCATGATCAGCTTCATAAATCCCCTTTGCTTCTGACCGCAAAATCGATAAATCTTCTTATAATCATGATAGAGTGACTGCACAAGTACTTTCTCAATATTCCCTCTGTGGATCTGATCTTCCGTCAGGGTGTCAAGCACATACGCATACGCCGTATTTTTCCGCAAATAATCGACAATATCGGGAACGCTCCGCAAATTCGCAATATCCGCAAACTGCTCAGGGGTCAGAAGCTTCGCTTCCATCGCCCGGATCTTCGTCACGATCCCACTGTACTTAAGTAAGTTTCCCATCAGCTACACCTCTGTGATCCGTCTCAGTATTTCATGGGCATATTCTGTATGCTTCTCTTTATATTCTTCCTGAAGACTGCGGATCGTATCCTGACTTGCCCCGCTGCTGCTGTCAAGAACACGCGACTGTTCTTTTTCCAACTGCTCCCGGATCTTCTCAAGGCGAGCCCTTGTCTTATTCTCTAATTCCTCATCGAACTTTTTGCGTTTCTCATCAAATTCCTGATCAAGTACGTCTTTTTGCTCCTCAGCATGACGAACGATCGCCGACGCCGCATTTTCAATTTCCGTCAATTTATCCAAAATAGAGTCCATAAAAAGCCTCCTGTCAGCAATAATATATACCTATGATACACCTTTTTTTTCAAAATGCAAGCCACATCTTCTAAAAATCACCTTCGCCGATTTTTGCCCTCCTGCTTCCCGTTCTTCTAATAAATCTCAGTCCTGTTTTCCAGACTTTTGCAGACAGCTTCATTTCTTTTCATTTTTGTCCTGTCATCGCTTTGCAGACAGCTTTAAATCTTTGACCTCCCGAAGCTGTCATGTTATGATAGAATGGTTTCCTGAATTTCAATAAATTATCAAAATACAAGGAGAAACCGTATGCGACTTAGAAATATCCCCCGTGCCGAAGATACGCTTCAGGCACATTTTACCGTAATAAAAAATCCAAAAGAACTGCGCGGAAACTGGTCTTCTGTTTTCGAAAACACCCACCCGATCCGAATCGAGATTGGCATGGGGAAAGGGCGTTTCCTGTTAAACATGGCAAAAACTTATCCGAATATCAACTTTATCGGTATCGAACGGTATTCCAGCGTGCTGCTTCGGGCTGTAGAGAAATTTGATACCGATGAATTTGCCGATCTGAAAAATATCCGTTTTGTCTGTATGGACGCAAGAGAACTTCCAGAAGTATTTGCCGAATCGGAAATCGAACAGATTTACCTGAATTTTTCCGATCCATGGCCAAAAGCCCGACACGCAAAACGCCGCCTTACATCAACAGAATTTTTAGCCCGCTACGAAAAAGTCCTTCCCCCGCAAGGTCTTGTAGAATTTAAAACAGACAACACCCCTTTATTTGATTTTTCTTTAGAGCAGGTAAAAGAAGCCGGATGGACGCTTCAAGCATTCACTTATGATCTGCACCATAACGCCGAACTCAACCACGGAAATATCATGACAGAATACGAAGAAAAATTTTCTTCAAAGGGAAATCCCATCAATAAACTCATTGCCATAAGAAAATAGAGGAAGCAGAAAAAATCAACAGAAACAGCGAAAGCTGCAAAAATAGCAAAAACAAAAGAAACAGCAGGGAACGGTTTTGACCGGAACGATTCCCTGCTTTCTTCATATAATAAAAAAAAGACTTTTCAGACCCGCTTATAAAAGCCGTCCGATCCGTCTTCCTAATAAAGGAGTTTATATGAAGCGAAAACGCCGAAATTCCCGACTCTGTGAAATATGCTACTGCCACCCGAAGCTCAACCGAAAACTTCTTTTAATTAAAAAGTCTTTTGACGAAGTATACAAAATCCTTAATTCCGACTGCTGTCCTCGCAAACATTGCTAATCGCTGGATATTTTATTTTCTTACCTCTTTTCTGTCATGTTTATCCGGAAAAAGAATCGCAAAAACGATGGCCCCTTATAACCAAAAACAAAAAACTGTAAAAATCCGAAAAAAACAAGTAAAAAAAGAAAGAAAAATCGAATTTTTTCGAAATTTTTTGTAAAAAAGGGGTTGCTTTTTCATGATTTTTGACTTATAATAATTTTTGCGTTGTAAAACAATACATCACAGATAAGCGCGATTAGCTCAGTTGGTAGAGCACCTGACTCTTAATCAGGGTGTCCAGGGTTCGAACCCCTGATCGCGCATCTAATCACTGTTTTTGCGGACTTGAAAGCCGCGGGGACGGTGATTTTTTTGTGCATAATTTTGAATATCTTTTTGTAAGAAAAAAGAGAATTTTTTCCTGTTTTTTCTATAGATAGAGCGAGGGTGTCGCCAAATCATCAAATTAAAGATTTTGCGACACCCTCTTTTTTCCTTTAACTACTTTTACAGACCTTCTATTTCCCCGCAGACAAATCTTAAAATTGTTCTCAAGTCTTCGATATCATGCGCTACAAAAGCCCCAATGACGCGCTGTACTGATTTGTTCTCACGATATGATCATGCACTACAAGCGCTTTTTCCACGCTTCATAGTTCTTGTTCATTTTTCTTTTCCCCTTCACCTCCAATCTGCCTTACAAGTTACTACACTGCACTCTGACTTTTATAAAATTCTTAACAGGTCGCTCCGCCTTTCAAATGCTTCTGCGCTCTTATATTCTCATCTTTACGCACCAACAGTCCGTCTCCCAAGAGCTGTTCCTGAACATTTTCAAATCCAAGTCTTTCAACTGTATCCGCAAAACGCTCTCCTGTGATGCCCTGCTCTCTGAAAAGAAGAATCGCTTTTTCCACAATATCAAGCACTTCCTCTTTATCTGTAAATACCTTTTCAAGATATCTGCCCCGCGCCACTTTCTTGCCCCAGCGTCCGCCGATATATACGCGATACCCCGAAACGGACTCTTCCGTCACGCCAAACGGACATCTGCTGATACAACGTCCGCAGTGATTACATACGTTTTCGTCGATCACAATTTTTCCGTCAACCATTTTAGCCGCCTGTATCGGACAGTTCTTTTCCACCTGACAGATCCGGCAGCCGCGGCATTTCTCAAGATCAGCCCACGGAACTTTCTGACCGATGATACCAAGATCATTCAAGTCCGGTTTCACACAGTTATTCGGACAGCCTCCCACTGCAATCTTAAATTTGTGCGGCAGCTTCACATCACTGTATCCATGGAAAAATCTCTCATGAATTTCTTCAGATAGCGCAAACGTATCGATCAGACCGTACTGACAAGTCGTTCCCTTGCACGATACAACCGGACGAACTTTCGAACCCGTTCCGCCCATCTCAAGTCCTGCCTGCATCAGATATTCACGCAGCGGTTCTATATTGTCATACGGGACTCCCTGAATCTCCATCGTCAGACGGGACGTCATCGTCACCTCGCCGCTTCCGTATATTTCTGCAGCCTCGGCAATAGTGCGGGCTTCTTCCGCCGTAATCTTTCCGTTTCTCGTGATCACGCGCCCGTTAAATTTATCAGGAGTCCGTTTATCTTTCAAAAAACCAAGCTCTTTTACTCTTGTTTCATCTTCTTTCGAAACAGATTCCTGTACGCTTTTCACTTTTACATCATTAAAAAATGTCGCACCTTCCAATACCACGGTATTTGTGTATCCATAATGACGCAGTCGGTTCTGCAGGAAATATGCTCTCTTTCCCTTTGCACAGACAAGCAGAAGCTTCTCTTCTTTTCCAAGTCCTTCCACTTCTCCGTTGACAGCGCCCAGATTCACATACACCGCTCCTCTGATCGTTGGCTCGGGAGCTACATCCACAACCGTATATCCTTCTGCCTTTCCCGCAGCATACTCTGCCGGAGTCATGCTGACGATCTTACCGTCCAGCTTGTTCATCAGCACATACACAGCCTGTACAAACGGATGGATTGCCGTAGAAAATGGCGGCGCATAAGCGAAATCTGCATTTTCAAAGTCATCCAAAACCGCGCCCATATTCAATCCCATTACCGCGATATCGACCATCTTATCTACCGCGCCCGGTCCAAAGACCTGAACGCCAAGCAGTTTTCTCGTTCCTCTGTCCGCAATCAGTTTCGTAATAAAAAATGATGCATCTGGATAATAATGCGCCTTATCATCTGTAGGTACAAGCGCCGTAATGACATCATATCCCGCTTCTTTCGCCTGTGTCTCCGTAAGTCCGGTTCTTCCGACATTCAAACCGGGAAGTTTTACAACGCCTGTACCGAGCACACCCGGATATGATTTCTGCGCTCCGGCAAGTACCTGCGCCAATGTGCGGCCTTCCAAATTCGCCGAAGATCCCATAGGCGACCACTGGCGTTTTCCCGTCAGACGATTCTTCACCATCACACAGTCGCCCGCCGCATATATATCTTCCAAATTCGTTTTCATCTGCCCGTCGACAAGAATTGTTCCTTTGAACATCTCTATGCCGCAGTCATTTAGAAATTCTGTATTCGGACGGATGCCCGCCGCCATAATGATCATTTCACAAGGCAGATTTCCGGCGGACGTCTTAATTCCGGCCACACATCCGTCTGTACCCTTCTCATATATCTGCTCCGCTTTCGTTCCTGTCAGCACACGGATTCCCTGTCGGATCAAATGGCGTTTTGCATAAAGCGCCATCTCAGGGTCAAGAATATTCGGCAGGATCTGTTCCGCAAAGTCAATTACCGTTACTTGTATTCCTTTTATCTGCAGATTTTCTGCAGCCTCAAGACCGATAAATCCTGCTCCGATCACAACTGCCTTTTTCACATTGTTTTCCTCTGCATATGTACGGATTCCTTCCGCATCATCAGGCGTTCTCATTTTAAATACACCTGCCAGATCTTTTCCTTCAATCGGAAGGAATGCCGGAGACGCTCCTGCGGCAATCACTAATTTATCATAGGAACAGACTTCCTCTCTGCCTGTTTGCATATCCCGCACCGTCACCTGTTTCTTCTGCGCATCAAGAGCCACCGCTTCTGTTCCGGTCCGCACCTCTACGCCGGTCAGCGCAGAATATTTCTGCGGAGTATTCACAATCAATTCATCTCTTCCTTCAATCAGACCTCCCACATAATACGGAAGTCCGCATCCTGCGTAAGAGATATCTTTATCTTTTGTAATCACAGTTACGTCAATCGCTCTGTCTTCTCTTTTCAGCTTTGCAGCAGTTTTCGTTCCGGCCGCAACACCGCCGATAATAAGCACCTTCATAAGGATACCTCGCTTTCTCTCTTATCGAGTGGATCTTTCTGCATCTCCGTTCCTTGCAGTCCCGGCTTTTCTCATTTTCATTTATAAAAGCCGGGTACTTTACAGCAAATATCATATTGCCAGGCTAACATTTCACAGTCTCGCGCCGCTTACAGTTTATCGATCTTTCCGCAAACAAATCTTAAGATCTTCCTCAAATCTTCTATATCAACACTTCCGCTTCCGTTTACATCCGCCGCCTGCTTCTGTACGTCAGTCAGCTCTGTTTTTTTGCAGATACTTCTTAAAGTTTCCCGAACATCGCCAAGCTCTACTTTTCCGCTTAAGTTTACATCGCCTTTGATAAACGCAGGCTCATCTTTTACAAATTCAACCTTCACGCTGTCGGAGGCAGAAGCGATCGTACGTTTTAACGCAGTGCCTGTATAAACCTGATCGTTTTCCTTATATACTTCTCCGTTTACAACCCAGTTTTTCACAGAATAACCGGAATTTGGAACCGCCGTAAACTGAACTTCTGTATTCAATGCGATCTGGGCGCCGTTTGCAAGCGCTTCTCCAGATGCTGCATCAGCCGCCGTTATGCTTCCTCCATTTCCCGCTTCATACTGAAGAGTGATCTTTTCCTCGGTATCTTCTCCCTCTTTGACGATCACTTTTACGTCCACCGATCCTTCCGCATAATGATCTGTCGAATCCGCATGTACAGTTATGATTGTCTCTCCGGCTTTTTTAGGGATCAACAGACAAGACTCATCTTTCCACACTACCTTCACATCGCAAATCTCAGGATCTTGCGACGTGTATGTCACATTCCCGGGAGCCGCTGACTGCAAGAACACATCTTTGCCGCCCATCACAACTGTCATAACCGGTTTTGTCACCGCGATCGGATGTTTCGCTTTCTGATAATTTGCATCAAACACATATTCCCGTGACTGTCTTATTCCATTCGCATAAACGCCTGTCTCATAGTAAACTTTTCCGTTTGCCACCTCAACATCCCATATCTCGCCTGAAATGCTCTCATCCAGTTCGAATACTTTCTCAGGTTCTGAAGCCGGATCAAAATTCCATTTCCACACAGCCCGCGGCGTATTATAATAAAGCATTCCGTCATAAAGAGAAAGTTCTGCGTATCCTTTTACTACATTGACGGAATTCAACTGCCACTGATCCGTAATCGGAAGGACTAATTCCGCCTCTTTCTCCATATCTTTCGCATCGATCCGCCATATACCGCTCACTTCTTTTCCATCGATAATCATCGATTTTGAGCGATACAATCCGCCCTGATAAGCACACATTCCCCGCAAATCGCTTTTCCATTCCAAGTTGTCATATGTCTCATCGTTACAAACTTCAAAACTCTCGCTTTCCTTATCCCATTTATGATCCGAGAAATCATTCTCACTGCACAAAAAATACTGATGTTTTACATCATGACTGTTCGCCACATCATCCCATGTCGGATCCACCATATACCACTTTCCGTTAAGCTGAATCTGATTCCACGCATGAGGCTCATTGCGTGATGTTCCGCTTACAATCTTACACGGAATCCCCAAACGATTCATGTAATATTTATATGCCAGAGCATATCCCTCACACACAGCTCTCTTCTCAAAAATTGCTCCTTCAATGTCATGAGATGCCGCCTGTAATTTGGGACAATAAACGATGGTATCACACAAATGCTCATGTACTACCAACGCTTTTTCCATATCCGTTTGACAATATTTCGTTTTTTCTTTTACAGCCTCCCACTCCCGTTCCAATTCCTCGCTTCGGTCAAGAGGTTTTCCCGTCTGCCCCTCATAATATTGATAATACGTTTCTATAATTCCAGTCTGCTTGTTCTCGTCGAATGCGTAGTTACGAAGCACCCAATAGTACTCAGGATTTTCATAATGTATCCCAAAGATAACCTTATTCAATGCTTCTGAATCCAACTCATATGCGCTCAAGTCAATAACCTCTTGTTTCTTCTCCCAGCACTGCTTCAAATAATCCTCTACAGGAAGCTGTACGCCTTGCAAATCCGCTTCTGCAAGATGTATCTCTGCTTGAATTGCCGTGGACTGCGGGTTTTCCTGTGCACCGACGAGGGACGTTCCTGTAATCAACATCCCACCGCAAAGTACCAGCGCTCCAGCTCGCCTTTTCCAATCTCTTTTCCATAATCCATACTCATTTTTCATTTTTCTTTTTCCCCTTTTTACTTTTTTTTCACTTTTTCAGTTCCATTTTATGGACTAATATTATACAGATAGGCTAACATTTAGGAGTATAATTGTCAATTATATTCTTCATAATTTCAATCTTTTTTCTGACGATTGTCCTGCTTGTTTCCATACTAAAAGAAACGTGGAATTTGCGTCTTCTCCATCAAACTTTAATTACATAGAAACAAAATTTTCCGCGGTCGCCAAGAGCTCAGACAAGTCCGTGCTTCGGCTTCTCGCCATTGCAAAAAAACAGCGGGCATATTCCTCATATAACCCACTTTCACACGTAAAAAAAACGCCTTCGTTTTTGTGCAGTATGCACAATCCGAAAACGTTTTTTGTTTACACATCTTTTTCCAGTCCCCACAAATATGCTCTTCCGTTCTTTTCATATTGTTCATTCAGCTTTTGATTTTCTTCATACCTGCTGCTGAACTCCATGCCAAACAAAATATCAAGTATATATTTCCCGGATTCGAAAAACATAGAATTCCAAAATTCATCTACTCTTTTGGAAATCGGCATACACAAACACTCATCCGCATATGATGCAAGCGTACGATCCCGCCCCGCAGTCATTACAATGATCTTCGTTCCCTGTTTCCTTAAAAGTTTTGCGATTTCTATCAATTTTCTATTTTCTCCTGTATGACTGATCAGAATTGCCATATTCCCATCCGACGGCATCAGCGCCCTGAGCGCCTGTATATTCGCCGTATTATAAATATTCGCTTGTTTTCCGGCATAGAAAAAAAGCGTTCTTCCGTACTGAGCCAAATATTCATTTACATCATATGCATAAAAATCTATTTGTTTTGCCTCCGCGATCATCCTTCCAGCTTTTACTAATTGGCTATAAGACAGTTCTTTCTTTGTATTCTCAATCGCCTGATGCTGTATTTTCGTTATTTTTCTCAGCATGGTAACCGCATTCTCATGCTCAGCTACAGATATCGTCTCCTCTTCCTCATCGATTACTCCGTTTTTCAATTCACCGATCAGCTTCAGCTTAAATTCCGGAAATCCTTTCACTCCCAGTTTTTGACAAAACCGAGTAATAGAAGCAGCGCTTGTATACGTCTCATTCCCCAGTTCTCTCGATGACATTTCCCGCATATGCCGCCTCCTTATATCTCAAATCCATATTCTCCACTCCGATGCAATTCCTTGCCCCATATCACATCCAACATTTTTTCCTGATGTTCTTTTATCTCCTCATATCCCCACATCTCTCTATCTTTGCACATCTGCATCATCACCATAAACTTCAGAGATGCCACACTGATTTGACTAATCTTCCTCGAACCATCCAAATAATGATCTAGCTTTGTTTTCGGAGTCCAATTAGAACCTGAACTGTTTGCCTCACTGCCTATCATAGCATAATTGCCTATACAATTAATTTGATTCTGATCCAGCGGACCATCTATTCCTCCTGCAAATGTTTCCTCTCTCCTTGCCGCAAACGACTGCGGATAATAATGTTCCAAACTTCTTCTTGTTCTCGAAAAATAAAATTGCTTAAACAGATCCAATCCAAAATCAGAACAACCAAGTTTAAAGAAAAATTTCTTTCGCTCCGCACCGCCTTCTTTGCTGTTCTTCCCCCGAAGATCAACATCATACATTTCCCATATCTTATAATCTAAGTAATTAAATACAAACAACGGAACTCCTTTAGATGCCACCGTCCCATCGCCATATATAGCAGTAAATCTCTCTCTGCTTCCCATTTTAAACCTGGCGCTGTCCAACTCTCTGTCTTTTAGTATTGTTTCATCAAAACTGCCCGGAACAGGAGTATTAATTGTATTAAGCTTGCTGCCGTCCAAATAAACTTTTACGAAATATCGATCCGCTAGATCCTCAACAAACTTTTCATAGCCGCCAACATCTAATACTTCCTCTCTCATGAGGTAGAACAGACAATAAAACAGATAATTTTTTCTCTGCTTAGCTGTAAAAGAGACTTCAAACATCGAAAGAAGATGTACTAATCTATTCTGTATCGAATCATCCTTACTAAGATTCCTCAACTGCCCTTTTTTCGTTTCCTCATCCTTATGCCATATTTGCAGCTTCCATGGATTACTTTTTATCGTATCCTCTTCTTTTGAATGATGGATCATATAATTATCCAGCAGAAAACGCGCTTTCATGAGATTGTACGCAAAGGAACGCACCTTTGCTGCATCCATTTTTTCATTTACAATAAATTCATACAACAACTCCTTATCATCAAGAAGAAACTCTGCTGGATGAAAATCAGGTTCCTCCATCTTTGAAATCTTCAAAACTATAAGAAGAAAATTGGGAAAATCAATGATCGGTTGAAACGAATCCTTCTTATCATTTTCTTCTACAATATGTACCCATTTACTTCCGAACTCTTGAGGATGGATAATATCAAAAATAGACACGGACTCCAT
This sequence comes from uncultured Lachnospiraceae bacterium, assembly GCA_905209865.1. Taxonomy (GTDB): domain Bacteria; phylum Bacillota; class Clostridia; order Lachnospirales; family Lachnospiraceae; genus Mediterraneibacter. Next base: position 6,504 of record CAJLUP010000011.1, on the reverse strand, counting down.
CCCCTCGGTCTCATCTGTTTTTTCAGGAATGAATCTCATCATTTCTTCAAAACTCTTCGGAATAAATTCACTAAAATTCCGTCCGAAAACAAGCTCTGTCTTTAAACCATAAAAACTCTGCTGAACATAAACGCTCATTTCACTGCAACATTCCCATATTTGATTAAATAGTCTTCTTTCTTCGTCCGTGTCCAATTTCTCCATAAGATTCGCTTTCACGATCTCATGCTTCTCAAGCTGTTCTCCTCTGGAATTCATAATTTCAAAATAATGGTTCAGATCTATATCTTTCGGCACTTGATAATGAATAATATGGACATTACTTTTGAAATAAGAAGTAAAACTGTTTTTTTCACCCACAGGAACAATATCTCCTATCGCGGATTTGGCATATTCATATCCATTTTTAATTCCTACATCTACCTCATCAATATCAAAATCAGGAATTGCCTTTAACGTTGCGTCAGACTTTTTGCGTGCTCTATAAGTAAGCTGATTGTTGGATTCGATCTCCAAAGCAGCCCATATCAGCCTGATCGTAGTAAGCCGCTGCTGCCCATCTATTATTTCATACACACAATCCCCTTTGTGATATGAAACCAATGTTCCGATATAATATACTTTCCGCTGATTCTTCTTATAAGCATCATACACATCCTGTATCAGTGTCGAAATCTCATCCTTTTCCCATGCATAGTTTCTTTGATAAATAGGGATCTCATAAACAGCTTTCTCATCGCCTATATATAATTCCTTTATTGAAATCTCTTTAAGAGGCAAAGCATTTTTCCTCATTATTTCCCCTCCCAAAATTTATGCTGTGCAAAGTAGTACAAATAATTTTGACAGACATTATTTTCATCTCTGGCATCAACATCATCCTTCTTCGCCTGAATCTTAGAATCCTCCAACGGAAAAATCATATCTGCCATTTTACTAAGCAGCGCACTTGGAGAATTTGCATCTACGATAACTTTATAAATATTAAAACCATTTACAATGTCTCTTCCAACAGTGCCCATTATGTAATTCTGAGCAACTTGCCAACCGACATTTTTATATTGCGCTCGCATAGAATACGCCCACACAAACGCAAATACTACGAACTGATTCAAATACTCTGTATCCGCCTTAGAAGGTCGCGCAGGGCAGAAACGATCCACATATAACAAAATTGCTGTGTCAAACATAAACCTTGTTATTTTATTCCCGACCCCATTTTTATATTTCCGCAAATTCAATGTTTTAACAATCTCATTATCGTTGATAAAATAACCTTCATACCTGTCGTTATTTTGTATATCCGACAAAATATCAAAATAATGTTTTGTATATTCAAAGAACGGTTTTCCGGCTATTATCGGCGCATCTAGCTGAAATGGACTTATCGGTTGTATTCCCACAACAAATGGTACTTTCGAATGATTAAGTTCATCTGCATACGCGAACGCCCCCTTATAGTACTGTGCATATGGATGATTATCTCTAGAAGTAATACCTTTAAACAGATCAATATTTCTCTCTGTAAGTTCAGAAGCCTTGTTCCCTTTAATCCATTCTTTCAGCCTGTACAAATATTCTTTAAATAAAACCGACAATTCCTTTTGATTAAGCTCTTCCCACATCTTAACAATATTCTCTGTCTCATAAACACTGCTCCCATTCATCTCTCTCAAATGATAAGCTTTCAGCAAATCATGTGGATAAAGAGACTTTCCTCTTGCGTTCTGAGAATCAAAAAACTGAAACGCCTCAGATTGATCCTTTGTTATTACAATTATCAACTCACAATGATTTCTGACATAATCACTCAAATCCTTTTGTTCTTTTTCATCTGCAAGTTTGCCAACTCGTCTGCTGAAAGCCTGGTAATTATTCATGACATTATGCAGATTATAATCATTATTCGGCAATTTCTGCTGAAGAAAATCTATCTTTTCCGAACAGATACAGCTAAGCAGCAGAGCAAAAGTAATCATTCTCTGCTGTCCGTCAACTATATTATACGCCTTGCCATCATAATGAAGAATTAAAGTTCCAACACGATAAAATTCTTTGTTATCAAGCATCGCTTCTTGTATATCATCTAAAAGTTGATTTGCATTTTTTGCGCTCCATTTATAGGGCCGCTGATATTCCGGAATTTTAAGCGTAATATTTTTCAAAGATGCCCCATCCTCCAGCATCGTGATCTTGGATTCCAAAAGCAAATCTCCTATTTTCGTAATCCCCAGCTTTAGTTCGTTCGTCATACCTCTTCTCCATTTAAATCATTATCAATCACACTATTACGAGTGATGACGGCTATTTCTTTTTCTTAACGTCATATCTTATGATATCACAAATTCCGAACTCTCCGAGAGCTATTTTCTTTTTTAGAACATAAAAAATACCGACACCCAGTTCTTTCAGTTCTCTTGCGAACTTTAGAACGGTGACAGTATTTCTTGCAAACCATCCTATCGAGCCTGCCGCAGAGCGGTGGACAAGCTGACAGAATTATTGGTTTCCGAGGGTGCAATCCACGCTTTCCGGCTGAAACAAAAATCCATTTGAATACTAATAACGCCGTATATTTATCCTACATAGCAAATATACAGCGTTTCTTTATTCTTTGTGTGCGTGATCGTACATCTTTTGAATATCCTCCGGCAGCTTATCCGGTATCATGCCGTGTACCCGATCTTCGTTGCCGTCCTGCAAGGCTTGTTCGTAATACCAGCACTTGAATTTAATCATATCCAACACTTTATTCATATGTTCAATTTCAGCTTCCACTGTTTTTCTCTGTTTCTCAAAAGATATTTAAAATACAGTTTGCGAATGTTATCTGTTTGCAGATTCATGTAATACCTCCTTGATTTTCGTAGGGTAAAATTTTTGTAAGAAAAAAATAAAAAAGAGAAAGCACCGGGATCCTGTGTCAGGATTAAAGTTGACTAGACCAAAATCCAAGGAGGGTGCTTTCGTGATTAATAGTATACAACAGTTTTGTGAAAATGGAGCAAAAAAATTAACAGATATTTTTAAATCTTATACGGACGATCTTACTAAAATTGCCGAAATGGTTTATGGTGTGACAGATGAGGTTACCAAATCGGGCTGGAGCTGCATGGATACGTAGAGGAGAAAAGGTCATCCCGAAGGCGCGTTTTTCCCTGGATAAATATCACATGCACAAATATATCATAGCAGCTACGTCACATCTTGAAGGTTCTGCCGATGATGCTAGAAGTGAACTATATAGAGCAATCCATAAAAAGAAAAAATGGATGGCTGAAGGAACATTTAACCGGATCATAAGTATTACGGATAAAGAAACAAAACAAAAGGCAGTTGAAAATGCTAAAGCATATATTCTTGGGAACTGGTCAGGAATTATGAATTCTATGAAATCAAAAGATACCAATGTGTGTTGTTCAGCAGAAGGGCATGTCAGCCATGTATACGCTGATAGAATGAGTTCAAGACCTATGGGATGGTGTAGAACAGGAGTAGATAAAATGTCCCGATTAAGAATATATCGCCAAAATGCCGGAGATATATTGGAACTGGTGCGATTTCAGCAGAAAGAATTAAAACAGGTGGCAGGGGCAGAAGAAGTTATATATTCATCCACAAAAATGATTCGCATGGAGGAATCAAATAAAAGAAGGCTTGGAGTACTGGCAGAGATGCCGGTATATAGTATTCCATACCCAAAAATCAAAAAATAGCAGCGCTAAAGAATCATATTTGGGGTTTGTAAGAGATGGGAAACGGTGTATAATGGTAAAAACATCTTTGATTCTAAAACAAATCTTAGGGAATCTCTGCTTATTAAATTCCTACAATAAACTTACACTATCCTACCGCTAGATTTCCTTGAATATTCGTAACGAATATGCTATATTGTGAATAGAAAAGGAACAACCGTCCACAAAATGGTTGACCAGTTAAAGAATGAACATAGAAATGCCACCTCATCACTCGCCAAAGTTTCAGGGGTGGTTTTTCTATGCCTTAAAGCACTATCTGATAAACGTAAAAACGAATGTCAGCAATGCCAGAATGAACATTCCAAAAGCCATCAGATCTTTAAAGTCAAACGGTTTCTTGTCCATCAGCACCATCCCCATTCTATGTAGAATAGAGGTCAGCCACCCTGCAACACGGTTGTTCCTGTCCATATACTACCACAAGCGCGGACAGCACACAATATCTATTTCAGTATCACCGGTACCCCCGACAGATCGCCGAACTTGTAGGTCAAAGGTCGCATCTTACGACCGTAGAGGTCTCGGCGTTTTACCACTTCCCTGGCCCGCCTGATCGCCTTTCCTGCTGTCGGATCGTGATACCCTTCATGGTTCTTCATCAAATATATCCCAATGTACTTGTTCTGGCTGGCAATGACGGCATCGCTGAAGCTGCGGCGTTTCAATGGGGTCAGATTGTTTTCCTCACACCACATCCGGTAAATTTCATATAGCTCCTTAGAACTGATGGAACAATCCGCTTTCAAACGGATATAGCCATCCGATTCCATAAAATCAAAGACGTTGTTGTTATCTCGTTTCACGGTTTCCCGGTTGTCTTTTGTGCGCTGGCTTTCCGTAAATTTGAAATGATTGGCTACCAGACGCTGCAATCCCTCAAAAGCCCAGAGCAGAATACCCTCCACCTCGGCTTTCATCTTCTCCGCAAGGTCGGGATCATCCACACGGTCAGCGGGTTTGTCCTTGGTTGTCAGCACCAGCTGACGGCGGTAAAATCCGTCGCTCCGGTCAAACAGTGCCTGCAAGTCTTGGCGGTTTATATCGGTCTGGACGGTCATTCGATTTTCAAGGTGCTTTGTTTCGATCGATCGTAAGCCCAGTTTACCGCAAAAAATAAGCGGCTCTCGTTTATCCACGAAAGCCGCAAAAGCTGGAAGTATAGGCTTGAAAAATTGCAAATTTGCACAGGATGAATTATAATGATAGACAGACAGGAGGTGAACTGTAATGTCCAAAGGTTCCAAGGCACAGTTCAAACAATTTACAATCAATACAGCTGAAGATGCGTGTTTAGTTTTGAAAAGCCTTATTGTGCCAACAACTATTGATTTAGAGAAGCTAAAACGATACGCTGATGAGGCTCAAAATCTTTTGGGTGGGACATCATCGCCTCAAACCATTTCTGCTAAGCAATATGAAACTGTTCGTGACAAAGTGTTATATGTACAACGAGAGCTACTACGCTTTCTTGCCGATTACCAGTCATCCTCTTTTTCTTATATTTCAGTGAGGCCAATATTTATAAAAAAGGGATTTTTGAAACGAAATCTTGATGATGAGAGTACAAAGGCCATAAATGAACTGCTCGATGTAAGAAATTGGACATTTCACAATGCACAATCCATGCTTGTGGCAGATTTAGAACATGCTAAAAAGACAATTCCCTCTGAGCTTGTTGGTATTGCGGAAATACACCCTATGCTAAATCCTGTCATTATCCGAAGACCAAAATCATACTCCAGACCAATGCTTGAAGGATTTATACATCATAACGAAGTGCGAATTAAACAGTTCGATACTATCCTCTCAGAAATGAAAAAAGATTATCAAGAATTGTACGACTTATATTGTTCTACGATGTCCATGCCGAGAGAATACAACCAACCCGGACAGGTGCAATACATGGAGTATGATATCGAAGCCCAAACTGCCAAACAGGCAGGTGCAAACATTGCAAAGATTTCCATGGGCATACAAAAGGGTAAGTATGATGGCTCGATTGAAGCATTCAACCGATTACTGAACGAAGATACTCCTTCCAGTTAACATAGTAGAAAACAATCACATCAAAATTGAAAGGAGTCAGTTCCGTGAAGAAACACTATGATGATGAACAAGAAAATACAACAGCGTGTCGGGTACGCAATCTGAGATTGGATAAAAACTTGAGCCAAAAACAACTGGCAGACAGGCTTTTTGTCGCCCACTCCCAAATAAGCCGATTGGAAAGCGGAGAAACCACAAATATTAGCAGTTCCTTATTGGTGGCTCTCGCAAAAGAGTTCCATGTGTCTACGGATTATCTGCTCTGTCTCACGCCAATCAGCGTTCCGAAAAGCTATGATATTTCTCAGCTTGGCTTGTCCGAAGAAGCAGTCAAGCGGCTGATTACAAAAAAGATTGATGCGTCTGTTCTGAACAGACTGCTGGAGCATAAGGACTTCCCGGAACTATGTGTGCTAATGAAGAACTACTTTGACAATACCGTTGCAAGCGGCATCATGGCAAGAAATCAAGTTATTGACTTTGCCACAGAGCCGCTGGTAGAGCTGATGAGTGCAGAACCTTCCAAGCGGGCAGAAATTATTAAGGATATGAGTTTCCTGAACTCCACAAAAATCCAGAACAATGAAGCGGATGTTGAGAAAATTAAGAATATCCTGATGAAAATTATCCGAGAGATTAAGGAAGATGTAACGGCACAACAGCCTACCGGAGCAATAGCCACGGCGGAAGCTGTAAATGC
>CAJLUP010000010.1 GCA_905209865.1 uncultured Lachnospiraceae bacterium | reverse complement strand
AACACAAGCATGGCGATAAATGTCACTACGATCGTGAGCGCCGACATCAGAACCTGCGGGATCGACTGATTAATCATCTGCCGGAGCGTATCCGTATCATTCGTATAAAGGCTCATGATCGAACCATTTGTATTCCGGTCAAAATAACGGATCGGCAATTTCTGCATATGCTCAAACATTTCATCACGGACACGCTTAAGCACTCCCTGACCGATCACGACCATAAGCCGTGTGTATACAAAGGACGCAATCACACCGCTTAAGAAAATGCATGCCAACACACCCAGCGCCTGATACAGTTCCGTATAATCAGGGCTTTTTTGTCCGATCAACGGGATGATATAGTCGTCTAACAAAAATTTCAATGACAAAGAAACCGAGATTGTTGCAATAGAGCTGACAAGAATACAGATCAATACAATAATAAACTGAACTTTATATGTCTTTGTCACATAGCCAAGCAGACGTTTTGCCGTTTTCAGAGTGTTTTTATCCACAGACGGCTTCTGTCCTCTCTCTTTACTCATCGATTCCGCCCCCTTTCATCTGCGATTCATACACTTCCCTGTAAATCGCATTTGTTTTCAGCAATTCTTCCGAAGTTCCGATTCCGTTAATCTCTCCGTTATCCATAACAATGATCACATCGGCATCTTCTACAGAAGAAACTCTCTGTGCGATAATGATCCGTGTCGTATCAGGGATCTCTTCTCTGAACGCCTGACGGATCAGCGCGTCTGTTTTTGTATCTACCGCACTTGTCGAATCATCCAGAATAAGGATCTTCGGCTTTTTCAAAAGCGCCCTTGCAATACACAGTCTCTGTTTCTGACCTCCTGACACATTATTTCCGCCCTCAACAATCATCGTTTCATATTGATGCGGAAACTCTCTGATAAATCCATCCGCCTGCGCCAGCTTACATACACGTTCTACTTCCGCATCACTGGCATTTTCATCTCCCCAACGAATGTTCTCATAAATACTTCCTGTAAAAAGTACGTTTTTCTGAAGCACGACAGACACCTGATCCCGCAGTACTTTCAAATTATAGTCCCGCACATCGACTCCTCCGACTTTCACCGTTCCCGATGTCACATCATACAGTCTCGGGATCAACTGTACAAGCGTTGACTTTGCACTTCCTGTACCGCCGATAATTCCAACAATCTGACCGCTCTTAATATGAAGATTTACATCTTTTAACGAAAGATTGCCCCCTTCACCTGAATAACTAAAATCCACATGGTCAAATTCAATATCACCGTTCGCAACTTCTGAGACAGCGTCTTCTTTATCTTCCATTTCCGGCGCTTCATCCAGTACTTCATTAATACGTTCCGTAGATGCTTCTGCGATCATGATCATTACAAACACAAACGACACCATCATAAGAGAGGTCAGTATCTGAAGCGCATAGACGATCACACTTGTCAGTTCTCCCGTAAGCATATCGCCGCTTATAATACTCTCGCCTCCGATCAGAACCATTGCCAGCACAACAACGTACATTGTGAACTGCATCGTCGGAGAGTTCCACGCAACGATCTTTTCCGCTTTCGTAAAAAGTCGGAATACAACGCCCGAGATTTTCCCGAATTTTTCCACTTCATGCTCTTCCCTCACATACGCTTTCACAACACGGGCTGCGTTGACATTTTCCTGAACGACATTATTTAATTCATCATATTCATCAAATACTTTGATAAAATGAGGATGCGCCTTCTTCGCAATAAAGATCAAAATACCTCCCAGCACCGGGATTGTAATCAACATCATCAGCGCGATTGCCGGACTGATCGTCACAGTCATGATCAAAGACATCACGATCATAATCGGCGCTCTCGCAAGAAGACGGATTGTAAACATATACGCCATCTGTACGTTCGTAATATCTGTCGTCAATCTTGTTACAAGTCCCGGCGTCGAAAAATGATCGATATTGCCGAAAGAAAAATCCTGAATCTTATAGAAAATATCATGCCTCAAGTTTTTTGCATAACCCGAAGACGCTATGGCAGCAAGCTGTCCGGCCTTTGCTCCGAAAAAAAGAGCAACGACCGCAAGCGCTACGAGCAAAACTCCCAACTTGATAATATATGCCATATCGCCGTTCATGATCCCTACGTCAATGATCTTTGCCATCAACAGCGGGATGAGCACTTCTACAAACACTTCCGCCGCAACAAGAACAGGCGTCAGAAATGACTGCTTTTTATACTCGCGCACGGAGCGCAGTAATTTTTTATCCATCTTCCTATGATCCCCTTTCTTCTATTTCCGCATTCCCAAACTATACGTTCTGTCTATTCCAACTCTTTTTTATTCTCCATGCAGCAGCTCTCATCTTCAGACAGATTCGCCGATATTTGTTCCAGCACATCCATACAGATTTTCATCTTTTCATCCGGTATTCCCCGACGAATGATCTTCTCTGTACAATCTATATTCATCAGTACATGTTCTCTGACCTTCTCCGCTTTTTCTGTCGGCACGATCTTTTTCAGCCGTGCATCCCGATCTTCTGCTTTCCTTGTGATGAATCCATTCTTTTCCAATAACTGCAGGATCCCTGTCGCCGTTGACCTTCGAATCTGAAACTCTGCTTCAATATCTTTCTGATAAATATCTCTGCTCAACGACTGCAGCAATACATAATGAAGTACATGTCTCTGCATATTCGTCAGCGAATCTTCTTCCTCATGACAATTCATTCTCCGCTTTAGCTGATGGGAGATCCGATTAATGATCTTTCCTGCATCCCGCCGCTCGTTCATAATCTTTCCTCCTCTCTTTCCGCTTCTTTCGTTCCGCAAATGATACCTTCGTTTTCTATGTAAATTATAATAGTTCGGGTGCTAACAATATAGTATATGTATCAAAATTTTTAATGTCAATCCTTTCTTTCTGCACAATTTTACAATTTATACCATTTTAACGAATTTTTTACTGTTTTCCTTAACAAAGTATGGCAATTTAACAAATAAAATTGTATAATAAAAGGGAGTAAATTATAAGGGAGGACTCAAGCATGAAACAAAATAATATGTTAGCCATGATCTTGGCCGGTGGACGCGGTTCCCGTCTTCATGACCTGACCCAAAAAGTTGCCAAACCGGCTGTTTCATACGGCGGAAAATATCGAATTATTGATTTTCCACTCAGCAACTGTGCCAACAGCGGAATTGATGTTGTCGGCGTATTAACACAGTACGAATCCATTCTTCTTAACAGTTATGTAGCTGCCGGAAGACGTTGGGGATTGGACGCGAAAGACAGCGGCGTCTATGTACTCCCGCCCCGTGAAAAATCAGATGCTAATCTTGATGTTTACCGTGGAACTGCTGACGCGATCTCACAGAATATCGACTTTATCGACACTTATTCTCCGGAATACCTTCTTATTCTCTCCGGCGACCATATTTACAAGATGAACTATGCAAAGATGCTCGCATTCCACAAAGAGAGTAAAGCCGACGCAACGATTGCGGTAATCGAAGTTCCGCTCAAGGAAGCCAGCCGTTTCGGTATTATGAACACAGACGAAACAGGACGTATCGTAGAATTCGAAGAAAAACCGGAACACCCGAAGAGCAATCTTGCTTCTATGGGTATTTACATCTTCAACTGGAAACTGCTCCGCAAGACACTTCTTGCCGATATGAAGAACGCAGATTCAAGCCACGATTTCGGAAAAGATATCATCCCGACACTTCTTAACGATGAGAAAAAACTTTGTGCTTACAAGTACAAAGGCTATTGGAAAGATGTAGGAACGATTGATTCTCTTTGGGAAGCAAACATGGATCTTCTCGACAAAAACAATGCCCTTGATCTGAACGATCCGGCATGGAAGATCTATACAGAAGACGTTACAGCTCTTCCGCAGTACATCGGCGCTGATGCCGTTGTTGACCGCGCATTTATCACACAGGGCTGTGTTGTCAACGGAAAAGTGAAAAATTCCGTCCTGTTTACAGGCGCAAAAGTAGCGGAAGGAGCACAGGTGATCGACAGCGTTCTTATGCCGGGCGCAGAAGTTGCTGAAGGCGCAGTCGTTACCCGTGCGCTCGTTGCCGACGGTATTAAGATCGGCAAGAATGCTGTTGTCGGAAGTGCAGACAGCAAAAATATCGAGCTTGTTGCCAAACGTGTAAAGGGGGATGAATAATATGAACAAAGCTTTTGGAATTATAAATTTTGCCGGAAATCATATTAAAGTAGACGGTCTTCAGGACTTCCGTCCTGTAGGTGCGTTCTCTTTCCTCGGCCGATACCGTATCATCGATTTCCCAATCTCTAATATGAGCAACAGCGGAATCGACAACATCGAAGTGTTTGTACGCAGAAAACCGCGTTCCCTCACAGAGCATCTCGGAACAGGACGTCACTATAACATCAACTCCAAGCGCGGCAGTCTGAATATCATGTACACAGAGCATGGTCAGATCGGCGATATTTACAGCACAGATATCACGGCATATATGGAGAATATGGACTGTCTTGAAGAGATGAAACAGGAATATGTTGTGATCGCACCAAGCTACATGGTTTACAAGGCGGATTACAGTGAGTTCCTTGACGCACATATCGAATCCGGCGCTGATATTTCTATGATGTATCACTCGGTAGACAATGCAAAAGATGCGTTCCTGAACTGTTATGTTCTGAATATCAACAAACAGAAAGGTGTCCTTTCTATTGAGCAGAATCACGGCAATGCAAAGAACCGCAACATTTCAATGGATACATATGTTATGAAAAAAGATCTTTTCATCGAACTCGTACGCAAAGCCAGCAAGATGTCATCCATGTATACATTTTCTGACATTATCGATGAAGAATCTCAGAACCTTGATATCCGCGCGGTATCTCATCGTGGATTTTTCGCAGTGATCAATGATTTCAACGCATATTATCAGGCAAATATGTCGCTTGTAAATCCGACTAATGCGAACAGCCTTTTTGATAAAGACTGGCCGATCTACACACATACGAACGATTCCTGCCCGACACAATATTTTGAGGGCAGCAAAGTAACTTCTTCTGTTATTTCCAACGGCTGTCTGATCGAAGGTACTGTTGAGAACTCGATCATCGGAAGAAGCTGCGTCATCAAACCCGGCGCGATTGTAAGAAACTGTATCATATCTGCAGACGTTGTCATCGGAAAAGGAGTTCATGTAGAGAATCTTGTTGTAGACAAACACGCCCGCCTCATCCGCGGAAAACGTGTCATCGCAGCTCCTGACAAACCGGGATATGTAAAACGTGGCGATAAACTTTAATCATAAAAAATCCCGAAAACATAGCTTCGAGATTTCCTCCTTAACAGGATCTTATAAACAGTACAGGGAGTCCACGGCAAGTATTCTGCCTCGGACTCCCTGTATTTTTGCAATGGCGATGAGCCAAATTCCGGCTTGCACAAGACCTTGGCGACCGCTTACAATCCCGGAATGTGCCTTCGGGCGCTTCCGGCAACTGTCTTTTATAAATCCGAATATCCTCTTTTCCTGCTGGATTTTCCGTTCTGATTCCTATATAATTATAGTAATTTTAATTACAGTAAAGTTTATTCCCAACAACTTTCCACATCCGAAAAGGAGCACGATTACCATGTTGAAATCTTACATCGCTTTCGACCTTGAGACAACCGGATTAAATCCTATGACAAACGAAATTATAGAAATCGGAGCTTTAAAAGTCCGTAACGGAAAAGTCAGCGAACGTTTTATGGAATTTATCAAACCGACAGAGCTTATTTCTCCCGCAATCACAGACTTAACCGGCATCTCGAACGATATGGTTCGCTCTGCCAGAACTGCGCGTTCCGTCATCTCAGATTTTGTAGACTTTTGCGAAGACGATATTCTTATAGGACACAATATCATCTTTGACTACAGTTTCACAAAATGTACTGCCGCCCGCGAAGGACTTTCTTTTGAGAAACTTGGAATCGACACTTTAAAGATTGCCAAAAAAGTCCACCCCGAACTGGAATCCCGAAGTCTGGGCGCTTTGTGCGATCACTACAGCATCGAAAACAAGGCAGCGCACCGCGCCTATTTCGACGCGCTTGCAACTGCCAAATTATATCAAACTCTTTCTCATTACTTCGAAGCAGAGAATCCGAAAACATTTAAACCAGAACAGCTTACATATAAGATCAAAAAACCTCAGCCTGCCACCCCGAAACAGCTTGCTCTTCTTGAACGTCTCACGAAAAGAACCGGAAGCATTTTTCCGAATGCCGACACACTGACCCGAAGCGAAGCTTCCAAAATGATCGACAAGCTGCTGAAAGGAATTTGATTTTTTACATTTACATTTTCCACATATAATCTTCAACAATTTCGAACGGTGCAGGGCCTACATTGAGCACAGCCGAATGAAATTCCTTTTGTAAGAAATCTTTTCCTTTCTCATCAACCCATTTTTTCTTCAATTCCAGAAACTCTACATACCCGATATAATATTTCAGATAATTGGCGGGCGATCCTAAGATTAACTCGTATATCTCCCCCACAGTCTCTGCATCTGTGATGCCGTAATTTTTAAAAAACTGAAGCGCATCGTCAATACTCCAGCCATCATAATGGATCCCTATATCTGCAAGTGCATAAAGAGCCAATATGATAGAGGCATTTTTCTGCAGCAAAACTGCCTGTTCTTTCGACAGTCCCATCAGATAATAACTTCCCATCTCCGCATAGGTTGCCCACCCTTCTACATAACCTCCGAAATCAAGCAGGCTGCGGATCGGATCCGGATCAGTGCTTTCATAATAGATCGTCTGATAGAGATGGCCGGGATATCCTTCATGGGCAAGCGTCGTAAAAAGCGTCATATCATTTCCCATGCGCGCCCGGTTAATATAGATTACATTTTGCCCGGAATTATCAATGGCAGGAATCATATAGAACGCAGGACTTAGATGTTCTTCCATCGATTCCGGTACATATTTTACTTGTAAGTCTGTTTTAGGAGGTTTCGGAAACGCCGTTTCACAGCCTTCTTTCAACTGTTCCAAAATCTGCTCTGCCTTTTTGTTCGACATAAGAGCGGCTGCTTCTTTCGCTTCCTTCGTTGTCATCCCAAGCACCTGCTCCATTGCCGTAAGATCTTCATTGATCTGCCGTCGTGTCATATCTTTCAGTTCTTCCACCGACCGTCCTGATCCTGTCGACTGACGCACTAGCAGTTCATAATACGCCTTTCCTTCTGGAAAATGCACTAGCCCTTCCTCGTTTTTTCCTTCCCCTTTCAGTCCTTCAAGTTCCTCTGTCAGACGCTCGTATGCCGGAAAAACATAATCGGATACGGCAAGTGCATTTTCTTGTATATAGTCACTTTTTTCTTTCTCCGTCAACTCTTTCAATTCCATCACGCGGTCTGCAAATGTAGAATATAAGTAGTTTCCGTTTCCTGTTTCAAGGAATGCCCGACACTGATTGATTACAGTTTCTACTGCCTGATCCGACATAAACAACCCCGCTTCCGCCTTCTGTTTCTCAAACTCTATAATCTCCTCAAAATACGTTTCTGTCTGACGTACAAGCGCCAAATAAACGTCCACATCTTCCCTGTCATAAAACCGATATTCCGATAAAACAACCGGGAGCTGTGTCTGCGCCCCGCTCACAAGGCCAAGAGGTTCTTCGTACATTGTATAATCTGCGCTTTTTTTCATCATCTTTAACCGATAATTTAAAATATCATATGTAATCTTATTTTGAGTATTTAATTGATCGTATTCGAATTTCAACAGAGCCTGCCTCATATTTTCCGCCGCAGCCTTGACTGTTTCCGGCTCTCTTTCAAATTGACCGAATGTGGCGCCAGACACTTCGATTCCATACTCTTCCGGAGCTTTGAGCGTATAGTGAAGGCTAATTGTATTCGCGGACACTTCTTTACAAAATAATTCCTTCGTATATCCCTCGAATTTCGCATCCTCGCTTTGACCTTCCGATGCATTTTTTGCACCGCATCCACTTGCCCCTCCGACAACAGAGAAAGCAACTGCCGCAGCAAGGAGCAAAGCAACCATTTTCCTTACCGACATCCCGACCCCCGAACCGTCTTTTACTGCATCCTATGTTTCCTTTTTTCCTAATATACATCGCTTTTTGAGGAATGTATCTGCACAGCGTACATAGAATCAAATAATCCGTGCATTCTGTAAAGGAAGGTCTTTTTATGCATCTGCTCGTTTATGTTTCCAATTATATAGTTCCGTTCCTTATTTTAAGTATCGTTGTCTACGGTCTTTTTGAAAAAGTCAATGTTTATGAAACATTTATCAAAGGAGCTAAAAGCGGATTTTTTACTGTCATCCGTATTATGCCCACACTGATCGGACTGATGGCCGCAGTCGGAATACTCCGCGCATCGGGATTTCTCGATTTTATCGCGGCACTGATCGGAAACTTTACGGATCTGATCGGATTTCCCGGAGAACTTGTTCCTCTTACTGTTGTAAAAATGTTCTCTTCTTCTGCCGCGACCGGACTTCTGCTGGATCTTTTCAAGCAATTCGGACCTGACTCTCATATTGGACTTATCGCCTCGATCTCGCTTGCCTGCACAGAGACGATCTTCTATACGATGAGCGTTTATTTCATGACTGCCGGAATCAAAAAGTCCCGTTACACGCTTGCAGGCGCTCTCATCGCAACATTCGCAGGACTTGCCGCAAGTGTTCTGCTTGCCTGACCGCCGCACTTGTGCTCCAGTCAGGAGCTGAACGAGGGTTTGGGATTGTAGATAAAACTCCTTTGTGCTAATATAATATTATCATGTAAATACGGAGGTGTTTTTATGGCAAGTGTGACATTAGAACACTTATCAAAAACTTACTCAAACGGTTTTGTTTCCGTAAACGACGTCAGTCTTCATGTTGATGACGGTGAATTTATCACGTTTCACGGTCCGAGCGGTTGTGGCAAATCCACTATTTTACGCATGATCGGCGGACTGGAAGACATCACTTCGGGAAAGATTTATCTCGGCGACGAATTATTGAACGATATCCTGCCGCGAGACAGGCGGCTTGCGATGGCTTTTCAAAATTACACGCTTTACAAGCATTTCAACGCCTATGACAATATGGCTCTCGGTCTGCGGCTAAGAGATCTTCCCCGCAATATTATCGACAACCGTGTGAATGATGCCGCCAGACTTCTCGGAATTTCAGGAGTTCTTAACCAAAAGATCAAGTCCCTTTCCGAAAGAGACAAGCAAAAAGTGGCTCTCGGACGCGCGATCGTCTGCCACCCGAAAGTACTCCTTGTAGACGAAGACTTCGCGCGGCAAGATCCCGAACGCAGGAAAGAGATGCTCTGTGATATTTTGGAAATCAACGAAGAACTTAAGATCACGGTTTTGTATGTGACAAACGATCCTTTGGAAGCACGAACATTAGGGAAAAAAATTGTTTTTATGAAAGACGGAAAAATAACCGATATCGGATAACCTCCGATATCGGTTATTTTAGATGTGAAACTTTTAAGTTTCATTAGCCATTTTTTATCTTCTCAAGATAGTTGTAAATTTCTCTTTTCTGCATACCTCGATCTTTCGCCGTTTTCTTCATCGCATCTTTTCTGTCAATCCCCTGCGACAAATAATATTCCATATGCTCTTCAATCGAAAGTTTCGTCCATCGCTCCTGCTCTTCCTGTTCAATCGTTTCCCGGCTCAAGCCTTCAACGACAAGAACACACTCTCCCTTCGGCGTATGTTCCTCATAATAGGACGCCGCCCCGGAAAGGGTTGATCTGTACACCGTTTCATGGCGTTTTGTCAATTCTCTGCAAACACTGACCTGACGATCCCCCAATCGTTCTGCCAGTAATTTTAATGTTTTAACAAGCCTGTGCGGAGCTTCATACAGTACGATCGTTCTCTGTTCCTTCTCCAGCGAACTTAACACTGCTTCCCTCTCCTTTTTCTCTGAAGGAAGGAATGCTTCGAATGCAAATCTTCTTGTCGGAAGACCGGAGATCGTAAGCGCCGTTACGCATGCCGCTGCTCCAGGCACTGCCGTCACCGTAATTCCCGCTTCATGACACATACGCACAAGTTCTTCTCCGGGATCGGAAATCCCAGGCGTGCCCGCGTCTGTAATCAAGGCAATATTCTTTCCTTCAGAAAGCTTCTCCACAAGCTTTCTCCCTTTCTCAAACTTATTATATTCATGATAGCTTGTCATCGGAGTCTGAATCTCAAAATGATTAAGAAGCTTCACACTGTTACGCGTATCTTCTGCTGCAATGAGATCCACCTCGCGGAGCACACGAACCGCCCGAAATGTCATGTCTTCCAGATTCCCGATCGGTGTCGCGCACAAATAGAGCGTTCCTGCCATCTTTCCCTCCCGTTTTTTCTTTCCTTGCTTTTATGATCTTAGCTGACTCTCGTTTTCTTTTCTTGTTTTTCTTGTTTTATCCGATTCTCATGTTCTTTGATTTCGCCGCTCTGTTTATTTGTCCGTCTATTCATAGATCACAATCGGAGGTTCTACTGTTACGCGCTGTTTTGCCCCGCGCACACCTTCGATCAAAACCATCGTCGGCTCTTTATTAATATGTGGATAAATAAACTGAATCCGCTTCGGCTCTATCTTATAATGATTCATTTTAATCATGATTTCCGTCAATCTAAACGGCCGGTGTATCATATAAAATCTGCCTTTATCCTGCAGAAGTCTCATGCTTTCCCGCAAAATATCATCAAGCGTACAAAGCACTTCATGCCTTGCAATCGCTTTCGCATCTTCGGGATTACGCAGACCATGTTCTGCGATCATATACGGCGGATTTGTCGTGATCACATCAAAAAAGGCCGGCTTAAATATTTCTGCCGCCTCCTTGATATCACCGGTCACGATGTCCACTTTTTCTTCCAGTCCATTGTATGACACACTTCTTCGCGCCATCTTCGCCATCTCCGGCTGTATTTCCAATCCTGTAAAATGACTGCCCTTCGTCTTTGCAGACAAAAGAATCGGTATAATCCCGTTTCCCGTACCCAAATCAAGCACCCGTTCTCCCGGCTTTACTTTCACAAAATCCGAAAGAAAAACCGCATCTACACCAAAACAGAACTTCTCGGGATTCTGGATCAGTTCAAGACCATTAAGCTGCAAATCATCCAGCCGTTCTCCCTCCAACAGTTCCGCCGTTCTCGGCTCTCTCGACTTTCCATGTCCTTCTCCGTCTCGATCTGACAGAACCGCATCCTTCTCTTCCGTCCGCTCTTTGGCGGCAGCCGCCTTATATTCATCCGACATCCGGTCCTCGTACTCCTTATTCTTTTTCCAGTTCCGCAAGCTGTTTCAGCTCTTCTTTCGTAACCTTCTGTTTCTTTCTTCTAGGCTTAAACTTCAGTTCATCTGCTAAATATTCCCTGATCTCTTTCTCATCATTTTCAAGGTTCACGATAACTTTCACCTGTCTGCGAAGAACACTCAGTGAATGAACGACTCCTGTAAGACCATCCTTTGTTGTAACCGAATCTCCCACCGACGGAAGCTGGCTGTTAAGCATCTCATAAGTCTCTTCCTCATTCGTCAGACAACACATCAGTCTTCCACACACCCCTGAGATCTTCGTCGGATTCAGAGAAAGATTCTGCTCTTTTGCCATCTTGATCGACACCGCAGAAAACTCCGTTAAATACGTGCTGCAGCAAAGCGGACGCCCGCAGATTCCGATACCGCCGCGGATCTTCGTCTCATCTCGAACGCCGATCTGACGAAGTTCGATTCGGGTCCGAAAGACAGCCGCGAGATCCTTTACAAGCTCTCTAAAGTCAATTCTCCCATCTGCTGTGAAATAAAATAATATCTTATTACCATCAAAAGTGTACTCGACATCGATCAGCTTCATTTCCAGCTCATGCTTGCGAATCTTTTCAAGACAGATTTTAAACGCTTCTTTTTCTTTCTTTTTATTTTTCTCGACTACTTTCTGATCCTGTTCTGTCGCGATCCTGATCACTGACTTCAGTGGCTGGATCACTTCCTCTTCAGCTACTTCTTTCACGCCGCTCACAACGCGTCCGAACTCCACGCCTCTGGCAGTCTCGACAATTACATTGTCGCCTTGTTTTATGTCAAACTGTCCGGGAGAGAAAAAATAAATCTTCCCTGCCGTACGAAATCTGACTCCGATTACTTTTATCATTTTGTCAATTCTCCTTTATTGTCAACAGGAGCAGCTCCATCGTCAGCTCAAAATTTACATTCGCTTTCATTCGCGCCTTTGCCTTTTCAAGCGAATCAAGAATATTCTCAATTCCTTCATATGAGCTTTTTTTCGCCCGCTCCCGAATATATTTCATCTGATCGGAAAATACAACCCGATCCACACTTCTCGTTGCCTTATAAATCAGGACGTCCCGGTACCAGATAGCGATCATGTCAAGATAATCGCTGATCTCCATCTTATAAATCATACAGCGCTTTACCGCTTCCATCAGATCCGGAACGGTCATCTCATCTATATTTCTGAGCAAATGGACGACTTCCTCTTTGATCTCATTGAAATATTCCGAATTTGCCAGCATGATCGCCTTTCCCATATTTCCCTGGGCAAATGCTACGCAGACGTCCGCCTTATAATCCGGAACTTCCAACTGCTCCATAAGATACTTCTTTACAAGCTGATCCTTAATGTTCCGAAGTTTCATCATAACACATCTTGAGCGGATCGTCGGAAGAAGCGTCTCGGCATTCTCTGTCAAAAGCATGATAACCGCATACTCCGGCGGCTCTTCAATCGTCTTCAAAAGCGCGTTCTGCGCCTGTACGCTCATCATATCCGCATCTGCAACAATATATACTTTATATTTACTGCTGTACGGACGGATCACAATATCATCATTGATCTGCACGCGGATATCATCCACGCTGATCGTATTCGGCTTCTCATGCATCACCCTGATAATATCCGGCTGATTGCCGCTCACCGCCTGCCTGCACGAACGGCATTTGCCGCAGGCATCGCCGTCTTCATCCCGGTTCTCACACTGCAGGCTCATGGCAAACAAATTCGCAAGCAGCTTCTTTCCCGAACCTCTCTCGCCATTCAGTATATACGCGTGAGAAACCGCATCCGCAGTCACCGCATTCTGAATGTACTTAATAATATTCTTATGTCCTACTACGTCTTTAAAACCACTCATCCATATCACCTGCACTCATAAAATTAATTTTTATTATATGCCCTATCGGGATCATCTCCCTTTAAAACATACTCCTATTGTACTACAACTTTAAATTAAAAGGTATTACAAAACAGTGAAATCTATCAAAAACTAATTAAATCTATCGCATTTCTTTAATATATGCCCCGATCTCATCAAGACACTCCGGCAAACTTTCATTATAAAAGCGCCGTGTAATTCCACTTTCCACAAGATTCTCTTCTGAAAAATCTTTCTCATCCGCAAGAAATCTCCTGCACATCTCCGCATATTTCGGCTGATCCTGTCTGCGTTCCCGCTCAAGCGCCCGGGCAAGTCTCAGACCATCCTCCACTTCAAGATAGACCGGCACAAGCGCCTTCTCCCCGAAATACTTTCTCAGCGCCTGATACGACACAAGCGTTCCGATCAAAAGGTAATCCGATCCATTCAGATCGATCTGTCCGTCATCCGCAGTAAAATAAGTCCACACTCCGCAGCGGGTATGATAAGACCGCGCTTCAATCACCTGAGACTTCTCTTCCATCTCATGCAATTTCTCCTCATCCACAAAATAATATTCCACACCATTTTGCTCTCCCTCACGGATCGGACGGGTCGTATACGGCACGACTGAACGCAGATCGGGATATTGTTCTTTTAATTTTTTATAAACGGTATCTTTTCCCGAAGAACTCTTTCCCATTACATAATAAATTTTACCCATTTATCAATACCTCAATCTTTCCTTTCTTCTTCGTGCCTTCAATTTGAAATCCCATTTCTTCGTATTCTTTTATCCGTTCTGCCGTTTTCTCCGAGATTCTCTCTCCCGGAACGATCAAAGGAATCCCCGGCGGATACAGATATGCGTACTCTCCCGATATCCTTCTGCTGCACTTTTCCCATCCGACAGATTCACACCCTTCCTCACGGCGCAGCCGCTTTGCATCACCTGGATTATACACATAAGTATTTCTCTGCTTTTCCTCTTTCCACAAGATGTTCTTACAAATATCTCCATGCACATCTATATCTTGTAGTAAAGAATTATTTCTTTCGCTTTTTCCGATTTTTGCAAGTTTTCTGTCAATCTCTTTCAACGCCAGCACCAGCCGCTCTAATCCTTCCTCTGTATCGGCCAAAGATGTCATCAAAACGACATATGATCCCGCTGCCATTTCAGGTTGCAGTAAATATTTATCTTTCAATTCATTATATAATTGTTTTCCAGTAAATTTATTTATTTCTTTATTTTTGACAGCGATCACAATCTTGGATCTATCATACCTCTCTGATTCCACCAGCTGCAGTTCAGAAAGGCTCTTCAGCCTTTCCCGAACCGACTGCAGGCGTTTCGCATACTGAGCAAAAACAGGACTTTCTCTATCTCCGACAAAACGAATACACTCATCAATCCCTGCCATAAGTACATAAGAAGGACTGCTTGACTGCAGCATATGAAGATATTCTCTGACATTCTCTCTGTCTGCCAAAGTTCCGTTCATATGCAGAAGCGCCGTCTGGGTCAAAGACGGAAGCGTCTTATGTAAACTATGAATAACCAGATCTGCTCCCAGCTCGCTGCTGTTCATTGGAAAATACGGATGAAATCCAAAATGTGCCCCATGCGCTTCGTCTACGATCAGCGGAATCCCTTTTTTATGAACAATCCCGGCAATCCGCCTCACATCAGAAACAACGCCGTCATAAGTAGGCGAAGTAATGACTACTGCCTTTATCTTCGGATATTCTTCAAGAAGTCTTTCGATCTCTTCCGGCGATGCCTCTCCGTTTAGCTCCTGACCAAAAGAACACTTATCGCCGATATTCAGCTTTTCCGGATAAATATAGATCGGATGAAGACCATTCATCTCAACTGCATGATATACGGATTTGTGACAGTTTCTTGCCATTAATATCCAATCTCCGGCTCTTGTATTTCCCATAACTGCGCTCAGCAGTCCGACCGTACTTCCGTTGACAAGATAATGCGTTTCCTCCGCATGATATACGTCTGCCGCATATTCCTGCAGATCTTTTAAAATTCCTTCCGCATGATGAAGATCATCAAATCCGTCAATCTCCGTAATATCTATCTCATACGGAAGATTTGCCCCGATCAATGCCGCATTTCTCTTATGTCCCGGCATATGAAAAGGATAGTAGTCCGAATTTCCATATGACACAAGTTTTTTATACAGTGATTCCATTTTTATACCCCTGTCAAATATCCCGAATTTTTTCCTACTTTATCATACCATGCTTTTCCCAAAAGAAATAGTCTGTATTTTCCAAAATCATTTTCATGTAATATGCCATTGCAAAAAAATGCTGTGACGATACCTTTCCGTATCATCACAGCATCATAAAACTATTTCCTGCGTTTCTTACCAGCAAATCCTGCCGCGCCAATCATTGCTGCAAGCGCTGCCGCCAATATCACCGCTGTTCCTGTAAGAGGAGTCTTGTCTCCTGTCTGAACGGTGTTAATCTGTTCCGGTTCAGACGGTTTCGGTGTCTCCTGTTTCGGTTCTTCCGGTTTTGGTTCCGCCGGTTTGACATATTTGTTCATAAATGTCGGCGGAACGCCCTGATCGTAATGAACCACGGCATTGAGACTTCCCTCTCCGTCATCTGTCACCTCGATCGTCACGCCATATTCTGTCGTATCATAAATGATATTTTTTTGCTTATCATTTTTCTCGGCAATAACGTACTTATAAGTACCTGCCGACTCAAATCCGATCGATTTAAACATAACCTGTCCGTCCTGATCGTTCGTTGCCTCATCAATCACCGTTCCGTCTTCCTTCAGCAAGAACGTAAACTGACCTGCTTTCAAATCTTTATTCTTCAGTATCTTCGATGTTCCGAGAACAACCGACGTAGGCGATGCTTTATAACTGTTTTCAAACACGATCTCCTGTGATCCAACTGATGACTCTGCCGATGCGCTCATCGTACCGTCGCCATTATCTGTCACCTTCACTACAACTTTATATTCTCTTGCGTCGTATGTAATCCCCTTCAATCCCGTATTTCTTTCACGAATTGTATAAGAATACTCGCCCGGAGTTGTATATGTAATTGGCTCGAAAGCAACTTTTCCGTTTTCATCGTTAACAGCTTCCCGAATTGATTTATCTTTATCGCTAATCAATTCAAATGTAAACTCTCCATTTCTCAGGTCGCGTCCTTCCAGCATCTTCGTCACGGATATATCTGTACTGATGCTGTACTCTGTTTCTGTAACCGAGTATGTATTTGTAAATACAAATGCAAAGTTCTCATAATCCTTATCGACGCTGATCGTACCGTCACCGTTATCTGTTACCGTCACATGGAATACCTTTTCCGTATCGTTTCTAACCCCGGCTGCACTTCCGCTCTCTTTCACGGTATATGTAAAGGTTTTTGTACGGCTCTCGATCTCCGGCATTTTTTCATCGTCTTTTTCTTTCTGCAAATCCTGCACTCCTGTATCTCCGAATACATTTTCCATCGTATACACGATCTTACCGAAGATCACATTTCCTGCCGCATCATTAACAGCAGTCATATTCTCCGGCATTGGAGCGCCTTCTGATCCCTCCAGCGTAAATGTATATTTTCCTGTAATATCCGGTGCATTATTTCCACTTTCCACATTCAGAACTTTTTGTCCGTTAACCGAAAGTTCCGCTTCTGCTCCTGTTCCATATGCATTTTCAAACACAAGACTGTTTGTGCCTTCAGGATATGTAACCTTCACTGCTAAAGTTCCGTCTCCATGATCGGAAACTGTCACTGTTACTGCAAACTCTGTTGTAATTCCTGTAATTCCTTCGCCTGCATCTGTCAGATCTTCCACAACTTTATATGCGTAGCTGTATGTGTACTGATCTGTCTGAGCATCGTACTTCTTAACTGCAATTCCCGATGCCGCATCTTGATTTAACTGATCTGTCGTATATTCGACTTCCCCGAAAGTAATCTTGCCGGCAGCATCATTCACACCGGAAGTTACTATGTTGTTGTTCTGATCCAGCACATTAAATGTAAATTCACCGTCTGACAGTGGTCTGTTCGTCAATGTTTTTTCTGCCTCAAGCTTCACACTTCCTCTGCCGCCTAAATATCCCGGCTGGTCATTGTACTCATTGACAAACGGAACAGTTGCCGCCGACGCCTCTGCTGCTCCTGTTGTAACGACCTGACGATCAACTTCTTTTCCGCCTTTTGTTACAACTGTTGTAACAGTCAGCGTTGCGTCGTTATGATCCTCTGCCGTAATTGTCACAATCGCCGTTTCCGTATCATAAGTATACGCTGCATTTTCACCTGCTTTTTCACTTACTTCATAAGTATACGTCTTGCCTGCGTCTGCCTGTGTAAATACAACATTCCTGCCTGCCAGAACATCTGTGATCGCCGCCTCGCCAGACTGAGCTGCTCCATTCGTGAATGCATTCTCTCCATCTGTGCGAAGTCCAAGTTTCTGTGCCGCTTCTTCCGCTGTCGTACTTCCTACAGTTTCCTTCGGAGTCACGGTAAATGTAAACTGATCTTTCTGCAGATCTCTTCCGTTCAAAGTTTTGGAGATCTGCAATCCGCCAATACTGTTATAATCCAGTTTCGACTGATACACATTCGTAAACGTATTGTTTTCGATCGTTGTCACCGCCCGCAAATGTCCTTCTCCGTCGTCACTCACTGTAATCTTCATGATTGCTTTATGCGTATCATAGGCCATTCCCGCAATTTTTGCTTCACCTTCACCAGGCTCAACTTCTGTTACTTCATATACAAATTCTTTCGTGCGGTTCTCTTCTCCTTTGACCATATCAAGACTATACTCGATCACTCCGAAAGAGAAATCCGCTTTCCCGTCCAACACATCTGCCGCTGTCACCGTTTTCTCTGTCACATCATTTCCTTCGGCATCTTTCGGAAGAGGCGCTCCATTCGTTACTGCTGCTAAGCGGAACGTGAAACTGTCACTTTGAATCCACTGGCGTCCATTCACTACTTTCGTGAAGACTGCATTTGTAGCTGCCTTATCTTCCTCCGGCATCAACGCTGTATATGTATTCGTAAACATTGCTTTGTCTACATCTTTAAAGATTTCCTCTCCTTGATCATCTGCTGTCTGACCCAGCGAGAAAGCCACATTCAGCGTACCGTCGCCTTTATCTGTCACATTCACTTTAACGTCATAAGAAGCCTTTGAATAAGTAATTCCTTCGATTGCTCCTTCTGCCGGCTGAAGCTCCGTAACAATATAGTTATATGTTCCCACTTTGCTGTAACTGATCGTTCCGAAACTTGCGTTCTGTTTTTCTTTTGTCAGATCCAGCGTGATCTTATTCTCAGACGCGCCCACAGGCATCGGAACTTCTGATGCTTCAAGCTCATCTCCTGCTGCATTTCTTCCGCCTTTTGCTTCCAGCTGAATAATAAAACGATCTGTTTCTTTCCATTCACGACCACTTAATGCTTTCTCAACGTTCAAGCTGCCTTCTGTCAGCTCACCTGCTGCTGCATTATAAACATTAACAAACCTGATTGCCTGTGTCTGTTCGGCAATGACCTCTGCTGACTTCTCAGCTCCATCCTTCGAAGTATATCCGGTGACCGGCTCTTCTGTTACCGTACATACCGCACCTTCCGGCAATCCTTTGATCTTGGCTGTCTGATTGTGAGTCAATTCGATTTTAGATCCATTCTTCAGATCTTTTTCTTCTGCTGCTCCATCAATTTCATACTTATACGTTCCACTTAATTCCTTACCGGAGCAATCTGTCAACTTGACAATAAATGTAAATACCTGTTTCTTGTTGATATTCGTACCCTGACCTTCCGTCACCTGAACTTCTTTTGACAGGGTAACATCTCCCACCTTCACCTCAAATGTTTCTGTGTTCGTCTTCACCTGCGGTCCGTTTTCACCGATCTGAACAGTTGCCTTATTTTTAACGCTTTCTTTCAACGCGCTTTCATTTACAACTGCCTTAAACGTTACCTCACCGCTTGTGTTTGGCTTCACATCCTGTAATGTCCATGTCAGCGTCCGGCTCTCTTTATCATAAACTGCATCATCTCCGGCGCTTCCATCTACATAGTCTGTTCCGTCCGGAATACGATCGCGAATAATCACCTCTGCCGATTCAGATTCCGTATTGTGATATTTGATCGTATAAGTCACCGTATCCCCGACTTTTATAGACGATGCTTCCACATCGTTATTTGCAACTGTTTTTCCCGGTATATGAGTGACTGTTGTATTTGTTGTCTTCGGATCATTTTTTCCGATTGTAATAGACGCCGTATTTTCTACCGTTCCGCCTTTTGCTGCCTCATCTGTCACTTTCACAACAAATGAAACTGTTCCCGAAGCTCCCGGTTCCTGCTTTCCAAGACTCCATGTGATCGTATTTGTCGTATTATCATAAGTTCCGTCCTGTCCCGCACTTACAAAATCTGTACCGGTTGGTACAACATCCGTAACTGTAACTTCTGCCTCCGTCGGCTGTCCTTTCTCGTCGGACGCGTTATTGACCCAGTCGATCGTATATGTCAATTCATCACCGACTCCGACCATTTTTCCGTTTACTGATATCTTCGCATCTCCTGTTCCGATGAATACGTCTTTCGGCTCTCCCTTCTCGTAAACATTTGTAAATGTCGCGCTTCCGGATTTACTTTCCTCTGCTGCAGCCGCGCTCAACTCACCTTTCGCCGCATCATAAGTTACTACAATATCATAACCAAACGTATGTCCGTCATACGTCATATTCGGGTCTGCATCCTCTATCGGAATAACCTCGCTGATCTCAACATGATACGTTCCTGCAGCCTTAAACGAAATATTTCCGAAATTTACAGATCCATCCGCCTTGTTTGCCGATGTAACTGCTGAATCCACCGCGCCTTCTGGAAGTACGACATTGTCCATGCTGCTTCCATCAGCTGCCGTAATCTTCATCCGGAACGTGAACTCGCCATTCTTCAGATCTGTTCCACGGTTTCCTTTCAGCACTTTTGTCACTTTTCCTGCAAAAGTTCCCGGTTCGACAGAGATCTCATCCGGTGTGTAGTTGTTTACAAACGACACAACGGTTTCTTTCGGATCAGTCTCATTGCTTGTCTGATTATCAATAAGTACCGTGCCTTCCTTATCTTTTACCGTCGTGTGGAGCGTCAATGTTCCGTCTCCGTCATCCGTTACTCCCAGTTCTACTGTATAAACTGCACCATCATAAGTATATCCGTCTTTTGTTCCGCCTGTGCCGAAGTTTCCGTCAGCACCTTTTTCCGAAAATCGATATACCATTGTTTTTCCGACGTCATCCGCCGTAAATTCAATCGCATTCTTATCTTCTGTTTCCATTGTAAGCGTCTCACCGGCTTTTGCTGATCCGTCATTTCTATACAATTCAGTTGTTCCATCTTTCACTCCGATGCGCTTTGCGTTTTCTTCTGCTGTCGTTCCTGTACCAGCCAGCGCCTCTACTTGAAACGTAAACTGACGATCTGCCATATCATGCCCATTCAGCGTCTTTGCGGTCACAATACCGCCCGCCGCATTATGGTTTAATACTGCGCCATATGTGTTGACAAAATCTGAATCCGTTGTGTTAACCTCAGCTGTCAGCTGACCTTTGCCTGAATCTTTTACTTGAATCCAAATATATGCCGCCTCACTGTCATATGTAATTCCATCAATCGTCTCTCCGGCATGCGCTTCTGTTACCTGATAATAATAATCTCCTGGTTTATCAAATGTAATCGAACCAAATCCGAAGTCGACAACAGTTGAATCTTCTGTTCCAACCGGCTGACTTACTTCTGCTGTCGTTGTCTGCTGCCCGTTTTTCACCGGAAGCGGCGCATCTGCCGGATTGTTTGCTTTCAATGTAAATTGAAAACGATCTGTTTCTTTCCAACTGCGTCCTTTAAGCTGTTTTGTAAGCATTACATTTTCATCTGTATCCGTATCTACAGTCACAGATTTTGCCGCATATGTATTTATAAAAGAAATCACATTACATACGTCTTTTCCATCTGCGCTATTATATGTTTCCAGTACTTCCGGAGTATCCAGCCGATTTCCTGCATCATCATATGTGCGTGACACTGTTGTCAGTGTACTCATCGTTCCGTCGCCGTTATCCTTTACCTTGATATCTACCTGATACTGCATCTGCGTATATGTGACGCCCGAATTCTGAACTCCTGCTACCTCCGCATCGTCATCCTCCGGCAAAACTTCCTGCACTGTATACGAAAATGTCTTTCCTGCATCTGTCTCATCAAATTGCACACCTGACAATTTATTGAAAATCTTCGATGCAACTCCGTCATCTGCAGGCGCGATCGTTGTAAATTCCCTGTCTGCATTATTTAACTTTAAGTCCGCTTCCTCTGTTTGTCCTGCAATTTTAAACTTAAATTCTCCAAGCGTCTGTGCTCGGCCGTTCAATGTCTTGGACAAATTCAGATCCATACCATTTCCATAAACCGTACCTGCTTTATAAACGTTCACAAACGCTGCTTTATCTTCGGACATTCCCTGTCCGTTATTATATGTAACGTTCCCTTCCAGCGTTCCGTTTCTATCATTCACAGTCACAGTTACCAATGCCGTATGACGGTCATACACCATACCTTTTCCGTTTTCGGGAGCATTTTCAACTACATTAAACTGATATATTCCCGGTCGGGTAAATCTCACTTCGCCAAAATCAAATGGCTTTTCTTGCTTATTAATAAGTTCTGATACGTTTGCCTGCATTTCTGTCTTTGACGGATCATTTTCAAAAACAATCCAGTCATTTGCCAGCCCTGTTGCTGTCGCCTCATTTGCAGCAGACAATGTAAATGTAAACGTTTCTCCTGTCAGGGAATCACGTCCTTCCAGCGTCTTACTGCCGCAAACAGCATTCTGTCCGTCACCCGGTAAAATAAGATCTTCTGGATCATAGACATTTGTAAATACCGGAATCACCGGTTTATCATTCTCGTCTTTTAAGAGCGTATAGATCTCTTTTCCGCTCTGATCTGTCTCTATTCTATAGTAAGATGCATTTACAACTACCTTTGCTTTTCCCTCTGCATCTTCCCCTTTTGTCACTGCCATCTTAACAAGATAGCGATTCAGATCATACTTCATCCCATCAAGTTTCGGAGATTCCGCCGTCACTTCATCCGGAACAACTTCCGTCAATTCATAGGCATATGTATTTCCAATACAATCTGCATTGTACGTTGCCTCACCGAAATGAACATTATTTCCGATATTACTTACAATAATACTCTTTCCGTCATCCTCAAACTGTGTTCCTGCCGGAAGCTGCGGGCGATTTTCCTGTACAGTATCTCCTTCGTCCAAATCTGTCCTCGGAGTCATCTTAAATCTGAACTGTCCATTTGAAATACTTCCGCCTGTAGTATCTGTATATTCTTTGCGTACTCTTGCCGAAAGTGATGCGCTGTCTGCATTAAATGTATTGACAAATTCTGCGATGCTCGTCTCCTGCTGCTGTCCTTCCGGGATCTGTGATCCATCATCTCCGTTCGTCTTCTTCATAACGATAGAATCAACGGATAATGTACCGTCTCCATTATCAGACACAGTTACCGTCACATCATAAAGCGCCTTCGAATAATGAACTCCTGATACACGATCTTCATTCTCTATCTTTTCCAGTACCGTATATCCGTACGTTCCCGGAGCTGAGAATGTAATCGTTCCAAAATTTCCATTCGAATTCTCTTCTGTTGCCTTCACGATCTTCTGACCATTTTTGCTTCCTTCCGGCATCGGATAAGAAGCGCTGTCTGCTACAAGCATCATGTCAAATTCTGACGCAAGATCCCAACGCTCAAATGTCTTTTTAAAAGGTGCAAACTCTTCTGCATCCACTGATTTTACATCATACGTGTTTACAAATGTATGTCTCTTTGAGAGTCCGGCTTCAATCGTTCCTTCCGCTTTTTCCGTCTTCTCTTCTTTTCCGTCTGTCACGACAGATGTAAGCGAAAATCCTTTCGGCATAGACGTTCCATCTTCAGTTACTGTATAAGAAGCGCCTGCATCCAACCCATGAATATACAGCCGTTCATTGTTTTTCAACTTCACTGACTGAACGATATCTCCCTTTGAGTCAAATGTAAGATCAAAAACTTCTCCCAACAGTTCATTCTGAAGGTTTCTCTTTTCCGCCTTAACAGTTTTATTTTTCATATCCGGAATGTTGATCTTAAATGCAAACTCCTTGTCTTTAACAACCTCATCTTCATTTAAGTTTTTATCCGCAGCAACCGTCGCGTCCTTAGTGATCTCCAACGCTCCCGGTACTTCCACTGCAATAAGTCCGTTATTTCCCAAATACACATGCAGCGTTTGCGGGTTATTTACATTGTCCCACAACGGATTGATTACTTCTGTGGCTGTAGACGTAGCATTATTTTCCTTGCTCAAGGTCAAAGAATCTACTCTTGTCAGTCTGGCTGATCCAGCCTTAATATAAACTTCATTTTTGTCATTTACTTCCCAGTTTGCCGACGCCTGCTCAAAGTTGTCGCTTGCAAACGGAAAAGCTTTCGTTTTTTCAACTGCCTGTCCGTTTTCCAACGCCCAATACGTTTTCGCATAATAATAAGTATCTCCAGATACCGGTTTGTCCGTCACCGGATGTTCAAAATTTTCATCCGTATAGATCGGTGTATCTTTTGTAAAATAATAAAATGTATTTCCTTTTGCCGGTTCAAAAGAAGCCACCGTATCGCCAAGTGTCTTATTCGGATGTCCCGGCCACGATGTGCCTGTATAAGCATTTGAATAAAACAGCGCTGCGGTATTCCCTCCTGTCATTGTCTTATTTTCTTCCAAATACGCTTCCAGCGCCGCATCGTCTGCGCTGTCATCCAATCCATCCCGCAGTGTCTCGATTACTTTCGGCTTTATACTTGCACCATACATAATACGAATCGGATAAGCTTCATCTACATTCATAGTCGCCTGCCCGTTTATATCTGTATCCACTTTAAAATGTCTAAGCGGAACCATAGATGCCGGAACTTTAACTTCCACAATATCTCCTGTTTTCAGGTCATCGGATTTCGTCACCGTAATAAGGATATCGTGGAGATTCCCTTGCGGATAAAGGGCGTTTCCGCCTTCTCCCTCAAATGTATATGTTGTTACATTTCCTTCTGTTTTTATTCCTGTGTCTCTATTCAGGTTAAATTTCTTATCTGCAAATAAAATCGTCTTAAATTCATCTACCTGCATATAAGAACCGAGCTGATCGTAAAACGTCACATATCCACCTTTATTCGGTTCATATCCCTGTGTAACGTTTGTCGGGAAACCGGAACCGATGCTCACATCTTCAAAAATATCTGTAAAGATCTGAGTCAACTCGTCTGCATTTGCTGCCGCTTTATAATAATCAGAATCCGCTTCCCGCGTTCCTAACTGCTTCCAGCTCGACGCATTCGGATAGTTACTGGAAACACCATGCATATATGCATTAAATCGATTGGAGTCCGCTGTAGAAGTATTGGTGGGATCTGCATTCTCAAATACGCCGATTGAATAAACTAACGCCTGATCCTCACTTTTTAATATAGCCGCATTTGCGATAGCGTCATTCGCAACGCTGCTGTCAAAACCATTCTGATGATTCGGCTCTCCATCAGTAAAGAAGATAACGACTTTCTGTGCATCTTTTCTTCCATTCTGCGTCAGTTCTTTCCTCGCCATGCTCAAACCAAAATCTGCAGCAGTCGATCCTGCCTCATCTAATTTATTCACTGAATCTGTCAATGTTGAAATAGTTGTGCTTGTATATTTGGTCAGAGGATTTAAACGCTGAGTATAGTTGTATCCACCATTCTTGTCATCTCCATATACATCACTGGTAGAATCATCTGCAAATTTCACTACGGAAAGAGCATGTTGCTTTGTAACATCCTGAATGTCATCATTCCGTTTTGCAGCAGCTTCTGCGAAGCTGTTGACCGCACTTTTCAGCGCTTCCATTTTCGTGATATTTTCTTCTTTTCTCGTATAAAACTGAATGTGCCCTTCTGTGTTATCGCTTGCACTCGTCTTCGGTTCAACTTCTTTGCCTTCCAGTTCCCAATGATCAAAAAATCCAAAATATTGGATCTTATCGATTTCTACATAATCACCATTATCATTTATAGCATAATAAGAAGGTCCCCGCCTGCCGGTGTTAATATCATACACCTCTTCGTATATATATCTCGTACTCAATCTGTTTCCCATAGAGCCGGATACATCCAAAACAAGTACAATATCAAGCGGCTTTTCTGACATCGCTACTGTATTCGATGTAGACGACAGTGCGGATAATGCTACTAAAAACTGCGAGTCGCCTATCTCTGCCTTTTCTGTTGTTCCATCAAATGCCATATCTTCTGTCGAAACCGTCTTATCAGTCCAAATGCGTCCGATATTCTCCGTCGTATTCGACACTAATGATTTCCATGTCTGAAGAGTACTCGGATCTGCTTTTGTTTCCGCATCAAACGCTGACGCCAGAACCGGCTCGCCTTTTGTCTTTTGTTCCGCAGCATATACCTGACCGATCTCACCGGGGATCATGCCAAGTATCATCGCCACTGACAGCAAAAGGGCAAGCACTGAGGCACATACTTTTTTGCGTTTTTCTTTCTTCCTCATTCCTGCAATCTTTCCTTTCCTTTTTTATTTTCATAAAAACTCTTTCATAGTCTGCCACATCCTGATTTCCTTCAGAACCAACAGGAGAGTTTTATAAAACGATAGTGTATTTTTGCTGATTTCACCCTTATATCTAACCTCCCATCTCTATATAAACAACATAAAACGCAAAATACGCCTATCTTTAAAACAGTATAAAAAAGGCAGTGTTACTAAAGTGTTACTTTTCATCATTGTTTACTTTTTTACTTTTTCACATAATTCATATAGGTTATCCACACAATGTGGATAACTAAAAAACCAACCGATACGAAATTTTCTTTTCCGTAACCGGTTGGTTTTTTCTGAATATTGTATTTTATTAATATTATTTTCCCATTTATTTCTCCCCCCCCCCGGAAAAATCTTGCATTTGTTTCTTCTGCCCATGAATATTCCGGCATATAATTTCCTTTTCCCTGCATTAAATAAAATTCCATACTTCGTGAAATTGTAACCGGATCTTCCTCCATAAGTTCTAAATAATCACAATCCACATTTTCACAATTTACCCGGCACACTCCGCGTTCCGCAATAAAAATATCTTCTAAGTAATATTCCCGAAATTTATTTCTCAGGGTCATGACCGCCTTCCGATATAAATTTTTCACCTTTTCATCGTAAGCCCGATTCTCCCAAAGTTTGTCGATCGCTTCTTCCATTGTCACATTTGCTCCCCTGTGATCCACACACAAAGCAAACAGTTCTTTTGCTTTCGAATTTCCAAAGAATACTGCCTCTCCGTCTATAATCACTTCAAATTCCCCAAAAGTGCGAATATACACTCTCTTCCTCTGCCGTTTCACAAGCAATCTGACATTTTCCAATATTTCAAGCAAATCTTCCCGCCTATATGGTTTCAACAAATAATAATCCGCCTTCATTTTCCACGCTTCTTCCTTGTAATTATCATAGCCTGTAATAAATACGATCACAATTTTCGGAATAATTTTCTGAAGCTTCTTTGCCAGATTAATTCCATTCATTCCCGGCAGATGAATATCCAAAAACGCCGCCTCCACCTTATGCGAAGATGCATACTCTATTGCTTCTTCCGCTGTATAAAATCGTCCGATCAACTGCACATACGGGATATCTTCACACTCCAGCTCAAATTGTCTGATTGACAATTCTTCATCCTCAACAATTATTATATTCATACTTTCCCCTCCTTTTCTCTTTTTCTAAACAGGATTGTTTCCTTCTCCTCCAGCAATATCCGATTATCCGCTTTTGGGAACATCAACTCTGCTTTCGTCCCTTTCCCTACTTCACTTCTAATCTCAAGCTTTGCATTAGAAAGCACTGAGACACGAAATCGAATATTATCAATTCCGGCAGAACAGCCGGATCCCTTATCATTTTTTACCTGATCTTTTTCTCTCTGAAAGCCTATGCCATTATCTTCTATTTCTACATAATACATTTCTTCTGTTTCATATGTACAAATTGTAACTGTTCCTCCCTGTGGTTTTTTACAGATTCCATGTTTCACTGCATTTTCAACAAGGGGCTGTACAGATAAAGGCGGCACATAAAAATCATCCGTTTGAATATCATACTTCACATCAACCCTGTCTCCAAATCTTACTTTTTCAATATTCAAATATGCCTGTATATGCTTCAGTTCTTCTGAAAATGGAATAATCTTTTTATTTCTGATCGACTCTATATTTGCCCGCAGGTAGTTTGAAAAGTCATAAACCATTTCATATGCCTGTGGCGGTGATATTTTTATTAAAGTGCGGATTGAACTCAAAGTATTATATATAAAATGAGGCTGTATCTGGCTCAGCATCAATTCGGCCCGACTTTCATTTAACTGTTCCGTCAATGTCTGATTGTCCCGTATTGTACGGTATATTCTTCTCACACTTTCTAAAAACATACAAAGAGTATATGCCAATAACGCAACTCTGATATAAATCCCGATTAATTGATACCGTTTACAATAAAATGCTGTGATTTCCATCACGATAGACAAAAGAATAATAATTACAAATGCATATTCAAGTCTGCTGAAAGCTCCTGTTCCTCTCCTGATCTGGCTTCGCATACACCAAACACCGGTCAAAAAATTTATTCCCAAGGTCACATGAAAAATCGGCAGCATTTGCGGAAAATCATAGATTCCCATCACCTGCATCAACATTGAAAATACAAACAGAAGTATATCTGCTTTCAATAAATTGACAATTATTCTCGGAGAATTTTCTCCAATTCGTATATACATATATGCCATAAAAAATATCGGTATCAGCATCAATGCAGAAAATGTAATAAAATAGCGTGTTATTTCACTTATATTTGAAAAAGGAACTTTCGATTCCCCACACGCCCATATGGAAACAATAATTAATAACATCCCCAGTATTTCTTCGGACACTGTCCCTAAATACACAGTTCTGTTATGCTTCCCTGTGTATCGCTTTTTCATACGATGATTTAAAAAAGCAGTGCCCATGACCGCTACCCCAAAAATACCGATTGCAGCGCTAATCATAAAAGGAATCAAATACTTATGTCTGGTATCAGAAACTATCTCGCTATAATTTCCGTAATAGATCTCATTTATTCTCCCTGAAAATGCTGTATATTTTGAAGAAAATTCAATACGGATTTTCTTCTCTTTCCCATCATCAGGTATTTTCACAAGATTCCAATTTCCCGGAACAATCTCCAGTTTATTCCTTTTCTCAGGATATCGGTAAATCAATTCATCTCCGACCCACACACGAACTTTTTGCTGCTGACTGCGAAAAATAATAGCATCTGCCTTTCCTTCCGGATCTTCCAAAGTCTTTTCTATCAAATAACTTTCACCTTTTGGTATATTAGCCGTATACGGCAGATCAATCACATCGTTACTATTTTTAAATTGAAGTATCCAGTTCTGATTATAAATTTTATAATGATTTTTAACAGGGTTTGCTTCGGTTATGCTCCCGACAAAATTATATAAAAACAAAATAAGAATTCCAAACTCTAGAAACAGAATCATATATCTTTCTACA
Source organism: uncultured Lachnospiraceae bacterium (assembly GCA_905209865.1). Classification (GTDB taxonomy): domain Bacteria; phylum Bacillota; class Clostridia; order Lachnospirales; family Lachnospiraceae; genus Mediterraneibacter. The sequence continues at coordinate 324 of CAJLUP010000010.1, read as the reverse complement.
GATTTTTTTCTCAACGGCACTATGTCAAATTCCCCCTCAATTACAATTTTGTAATTCTTTTTATACACACAATAGCACAACCGCTTTTAACTTTACAATAAAATCTTCTTTCATTTGGCATATTTTATTATTTCTACTGAAATATTTTGCTTCTTTAATAGAAATATTTTGTGATTTTTAATAGACTCCGGCAAGCCCGGACTTTGGCTCATCTCCATGCAAAAAAGCCGGAACACTGCATTAATACAGTATCTCCGACTTTTCATTTCAGTGAGCGTGCGGGGATTCGAACCCCGGACAACTTGATTAAAAGTCAAGTGCTCT
>CAJLUP010000009.1 GCA_905209865.1 uncultured Lachnospiraceae bacterium | reverse complement strand
CCCCTGTGTAGAAATTTCACTGAATGTCACATCTCCCGTGTAACGCTCTGTGTCTGCGGAAGCCACTTCTTTTTTATTAATCTGAATTTCCGAGATCTCAAGCCAGCAGTCGTTTACATTCGCCGCTGTTGCGATAAGACGGATTCCTTTTGCTTTCAGATCACTCGGAAGGTTTGCTTCCTTCACATTGATATCCTGAACTTTTCCCTGCTCGCCGACAAAATTATTTTCCATACCTGTCAGGGTCAGATCTGTCCAGGTTCCGTCTTCTGTCATATACTGCAGTTTCGCATGTTCAAAATGATTTTTTCCCGTTCCAAGAATAAAGCGAATACTGTCAATATCGATCATTTTATTATATTCCACACCGATATAATCATCTTTTGAAAGTGAATTCGGAGTCTTGTAAATAATCTTTGTAGACTCATCGCCGTCAAAAAGATTCTCTTTTGCGCCTTCCGGCGTATCTTTTCTGCTTGTGATATATTTTTGAATCACTTTATCAGGATTAACCGCTGTCTCCGCTTTTGCAGATACATATTCTGCCAGTGTATTGATAAACGGAACAATGTGCTGTACGCCAACCTCTGCGTATTCCTGATGATCTACATATAAAAAGTCATATGTTTTCGAACGGTCAAATGCTGTCTTCCCTGCTGTATTATAGCTGATCACAGAAGAAACGTCTCCTTCCAGAGCGCTCTTTACACCGTTTAAGTATGCGATTGCCGCCTCTGTCGTATCATCCCAGCAGTTCAGCCAGTATACGATCTGACCTTTGATCGCCTCATTTCCACTTGCCCGATACGTCTTTGACGCATTTTGAAGCACTTCAAATTCTGCGATCACTGCATCTACATCTTCAGCCGTAAGTGTCTCCGCTTCCAGCTTCTCTTTGAATGCATTTAACTGTTCTTTCAGCACAACCGATTCCTGCAATGCCGTTACACGAGAATCCATCGCCTGATTGATCATATGTTTTGACATCTCACGAAGCGCGTCGCTTGCCCCATTCGGAACTGCCGAATTATGATCTACAAATGAAAACGCGTTATTCCAAGACCGGTCTGCCTCTTCTTTTGTCTCCCAGATATTCCATGCGTAATCTGCATTACCGAAAATAGCGACTTTGCTCGGCTCTGACTGCTGCATCGGGTTGAGCATAATTCCCTGAATCTTAGAAGGCTCTACTCCAGGATGAAGGAACGTATCATATCCTCCCATGATCAGGTGTTTCTTAGAGTTATCCGTACACGGCCAGTTGATCCACATGAACGGTCCGCGTCCGACATTGCCCGTAAACGTAGAAGTAAAGTTGTCCGTTACTTCTCCCCAAACTCTTCCGCCTGTCATAACGATCTGAACATTATCCGGCGCCTGTTTCAGAGTCTGAAGTTCCGCACTGCTTCCGTTGCCCATATAATCATACGGAACATACGGGATCGTCATTTTCATATCAGGATATTCTTTCTTCACTTCTTCAAGCCATGCCGTCATATCGTTTAACAGACGTACTCCATTCGCTCCTCCCGGATTCCAAAAGTCGTCTGCAAGGATTGCGATCTGACGCACGCCCTGATCGATCACCTGTTTAAACTTCGCCTGAAGTTTCGCTAAATCCGCCTCGTAATTATCATCAAAACGAAGATGATTTCCCTGCGGGAACGGATGAAGCGCGTAGACGAAACGGCATTTTGATTCATTGCCGGCTTCCGCCAGCGGTCTGATCTTGCTCGCCAGCTCTGCTTCCGTGTAAAGTTCGTCCCACTGTGTACGATGCTTCGGATCGTCTTTCGGCGCATAGAAATAGGCGTTTAACTTGTAATATCCTCCCCATTTCATCAAGTTCACACGATCTTCCGTTGACCACGGATTTCCGTAGTAGCCTTCTATAAAACCACGGCTTACTACATCCGCATAATCCTCGATCTCAAAATTACGGATCGTCAGGCTGTCTGTCTGCGCAAAAATATGATACAGCGTAGTCAGACCGTAAAATGCAGCATCTGCATCTTTTCCAAGTACAGAGATCACATTCTCATCACTTGCCAAAAAATAAGAATCTGTCTTTCCGAACAAAGACTCTTCCGGCTGATATTCTGCTGTAATATAATCTTCCGCCGTTCCATCCTGTCCATGCACACCAACATATACATTGGTTGTGCCTTCCTTCGGCTGCTCTGCTTCATTCACCTCAAGACCTTTGAGGTCCGCCGCCTCTTGCAGACGGTCTTTTGTTGCCTCATCAATTCCTTTGTCATAGATTACATTCAATTCTTTTCCCAGAATATAATCCCCTTGCTGATACTCCACCTTATGTGGATTCGGATAGATGAGGTAGTCTTCCTGCGGCTCTTCTGCTGCCTGTGCCGGAACGAAATTTCCCGGTATCACAATGGCAACGGTAAGAACCCCTGCAAGCAGTTTTTTCACTACCTTTCCTGCCATAAACTTCTTCCTTTCTTTTCTCATATTTTTATAGGATACTACCAAATTTTATTATATCATTTTTCGCCGCTTAACGCTTTACTTTTTTTCATTATTTTCCACTTTTTTTCTGCCCTTTTTTCTGCCGTTTTTTCCACACTTTCCCCCCTTGCCTTTTTATCTCTTATATTCTCCCGTTTCACCTGCCTTCTCCTAACATCAAATCACCGGAAATGCAAAAAGACGTATTCCGGGATGTAAATGGCCGCCATTACAAAAAAGCATAGACGAAGATGCTGTATACATCCTCTTCTATGCTGCTTTCGTTCCGGTTTTCCCCGGTATCACTATGAAGATTATTCTCTTTTTCTTTTCGTTTTTGTTCCACAGCGCCGGAGCTGTTTTTACATCTGTTCTGATACGTCTTCTTTTCTTCGCAAAATATCATACACATCAGGAGTTTCACTTAGTTCGACATAAAGAACCTGTTTCGAGTGGGGTGCGCTTTCCTGTTCCCCGCCTTCTTCATTGATAATACGCCGCACCTCTGCTTCCGTATTTCTGCCGTCCGGTTTCATGATCTCGATCGTCTCTTTGACAGAAAATTTATTTCTCTGCTCAATCCGGCAAAGTCCGTCCCGAACCTCCCCGACGATTCCAAGATAGGTGTACTCTTTATTATATGTGTTGCTGTCATAGATCTGTGTCGTTTCATCCGGTTTCCCGAAGAAAAATCCGGTTGTAAACTGACGATAAGTACAATTAGAGATCTGTTCTTTATACCACGGCATATTCTGTTCATACAGTTTCGGATCTTTCTTATAGTCATCGATCGCTTTACGGTACGTCCTTGCAACCGTCGCCACATATAAAGCAGTTTTCATTCTGCCTTCAATCTTAAGACTGTCGATCCCTGCATCGATCAGCTCCGGTATATGCTCAATCATACAAAGGTCTTTCGAATTAAAAATATAAGTTCCTCTTTCATTTTCATAAACCGGAAGATACTCTCCGGGTCTTTTTTCTTCTACAACCGCATATTTCCAACGGCACGGATGAGTACATGCTCCCCTGTTCGCATCTCTTCCCGTAAAATAATTGCTCAAAAGGCATCTTCCCGAATAAGAGATACACATTGCTCCGTGGATAAATGTCTCGATTTCCAAATCCGCCGGAATATTTGCGCGAAGTTCTTTCAGCTCTTCCATCGACAGTTCCCTGGCAGATACAACACGGCTCGCTCCCTGTTTATACCAAAAATTATATGTCGCATAATTCGTATTATTTGCCTGTGTGCTTATATGCCTTTCAATCTCAGGGCAGATCTCTTTAGCGATCTCAAACACCCCCGGATCTGCAATGATCAGCGCATCCGGTTTAATTTCTTTTAATTCTTTAAAATATTCCCTGACACCGTCAAGATCATCATTATGTGCCAAAATATTTGCAGTCACATAGACCTTCACATTATGCTCATGGGCAAATTGAATGCCCTCGCTCATCTCTTCCATCGAAAAATTCTTCGCTTTTGCCCGCAGTCCGAATGCTTCGCCTCCAATATAGACAGCATCTGCTCCGAAAATAACTGCAGTTTTCAACACTTCCAGACTGCTTGCCGGAATCAATAATTCAGGATGTCTGCTCATATTATCCTCTTTCTCCTACCTCTTTTTTCACACTCAGCGCCACACCGTCTCCCAAAGGAACGATCGATGTCACAAGTTCATCGTTATGTTTTAATTCATACAAATATTCCCTCATTCGCGCATGGATCGTCCGATCTCTCCGTTCTACCGCAAAGCGCGACTCGATCACATCTCCGTCCTGCATCACATTATCTGATACAAGAAGACCGCCGTCGGACAGCAGCCGCATCACTTCAGGAAAATAATGAATGTACTGCCCTTTCGCCGCATCCATAAAGATAAAATCATAAGATTCTTTCAACGTTCCAAGCACTTCCATTGCATCGCCTTCTATCAGTGTGATCCTGTTTTCTTTCCCTGCCCGAACAAAATTTTGTCTCGCAATCGGGATTCTTTTTTCATAGTTTTCGATCGTCGTGATCGTACATTCTTCCGGTGTATATTCACTCATCAATAACGCAGAGAAACCTACGGCAGTTCCCACTTCCAGAATGCGCATAGGTTTTTTCACCAGGAGAAGCACCTTGAGGAAGCTCTGCATCTCGCGCCGTATGATCGGCACATTGTCATCCAGAGCTTCTCTCTCAATAACTTCTAATATTTCACTGTTTTTCGTATCAAGCGAATTGATGAATGTAACAATACGTTCATCTACTATCATAATCTACACATCCACATCCATGATGATCGGAATCACCATCGGTTTCCTCTTTGTCTTTTTCCATATATAGTCATTCATGGAGTCACGGATCACAAGTTTAATCTTATTCCAATCCGTATGGCGTCCGGTAAGACATTTGTCCAAAGCATCAGACACCGCTTTTCTCGCATCGTCCATCAGTTCTTCCGATTCTCTCACATAAACAAAACCGCGGGATACAATATCCGGACCTGCAAGCAGACGGTTCGTTCTTCTCTCAAGAGTAAGCACAACAATGATGATTCCATCTTCCGCCAGATGCTGTCTGTCCCGAAGCACAATATTTCCTACGTCACCGACTCCGAGTCCGTCTACGAGAATTGCGCCTGTATGGACTTTATCTACCACTTTTGCACTGTCATCACATAATTCAAGCACATCGCCGGACTGGATGATAAATACGTTTTCTTTCGGAATACCGAGTGATTTTGCCACTTCTGCATTCGCTTTCAAATGCCTGTACTCTCCATGAACCGGAATCGCATATTTCGGCTTTACAAGGGAATAGATCAGCTTCAATTCTTCCTGACAGGCATGTCCCGACACATGAGCATCCTGAAAAATAACTTCTGCTCCCTTCGAAGAAAGTTCATTGATCACACGGGAAACAGACTTCTCATTTCCGGGGATCGGATTCGAACTGAAGATAATCGTGTCGTTCGGCTGGATCGTCACTTTTCTGTGCACATCCGCTGCCATTCTGGACAGAGCTGCCATCGACTCTCCCTGACTTCCTGTTGTAATAAGCACCATTTTTTCCGGCGGATAATTCTTCATCTGATCAATCTCGATCAATGTGTTTTCCGGCACATTCAAATATCCAAGTTCCGACGCAGTCGCAATGATATTCACCATACTGCGCCCTTCCACAACAACTTTTCGTCCGTACTTGTACGCCGAGTTGATGATCTGCTGCACACGATCTACATTCGATGCAAACGTAGCGATAATCAGTCTTGTATTCTGATGCTCTGCAAAAATATGGTCAAACGTAATGCCTACCGTCTTTTCCGACTGGGTAAATCCGCGCCGCTCCGCATTCGTACTATCTGACATCAATGCAAGTACGCCCTTCTTGCCGATCTCTGCAAACCGCTGCAGATCGATCGCATCTCCGAACACCGGCGTATAATCTACTTTAAAGTCTCCGGTATGGATCACAACTCCGGCAGGTGAATAGATCGCAAGAGCGGATGCATCCTGAATACTGTGATTCGTTTTAATAAATTCAATCCGAAACTTTCCAAGATTGATCGACTGCCCGTGACGGACAACTTTCCGTTTCGTCGTCCGAAGAAGATTATGTTCCTTTAGTTTATTCTCAATAATACCCATCGTAAGCTTCGTCGTGTAGATCGGAAGATTGATCTCTTTGAGCACATACGGAAGCGCTCCAATATGATCCTCATGACCATGCGTGATAACAAAACCTTTCACTTTCGACGCATTATCCTTCAAATATGTCACATCCGGAATCACAAGATCGATTCCAAGCATATCGTCCTCCGGGAACGCAAGACCGCAGTCCACGACAACGATACTGTCTTCATATTCAAAGGCAGTAATATTCATACCAATCTGCTCTAAGCCTCCAAGCGGTATGATACGCAGTTTTCCATTATTCTGTTTTTTCAAAAAACAAACACCTCCTCTATTTTCCTTTTTTCATGCATTCTTTGCATATTCCGTAAAACTTTACCTCGTGGTCGAGAACATGAAATCCTGTCGTGCGTTCGATGTGACGTTCTGCTTCTTCAAGAAGATCCTCATCGAAAGGGATGACTTTATTACATGTTCTGCATATAAGATGGTGATGGTTATGTCTTTCTTCCCCGTCCAGCAGGTGTCCGATCTCATAACGCACACACCCCTCATCCAAATTAATCTTGTCTATGAGCTGCATATCCCATAAAAGTTGGATCGTGCGGTAGACAGTCGCCAATCCGATCTCAGGGTGATCCTGTGTCACGAGCTCATAAATATCCTCTGCAGTCAAATGCCTGCCTTTATTCTGCTCCAGCGCTGAGAGGATCAGAATTCTCTGATTCGTAACTTTCAGCCCTTTTTCTCTCAGCTTTTCCTTGAGCAGTTCCTCTGTCCTGTTTTTTTTCATTCTATCCTCACCAAAAACATCCGACGGACACCTTCCCGATTGCTTGCCCTTGTTCTGGCGTCAAACAGTTCAATATATCCATCGGAATCTCTCGGAAATTTTCATTGCATACAATATAATATTCTTCTACAGCTCAATACTTACATCTTCAAGTAGTTCCTCAAAAACTTTGGAAACTGCCTGCAATTCCCTGTCGTCCTCAACAATCTCATAGACGCTCTCTCCGGTCGCTTCATCCTGCACATCTTTCAGGATCAGACACTCCGCGTCATCGTCCTCTGATTCCGTAACAAGGATATATGCACTTCCGTTGATCTTTGTTTCTTCAAGCACAAAAAATTCATCTTCACCATTTCCGTCTGCAAATGCAAATCTAACTTTTTCCATATCCGAATCCCTTACGTCCTTTTCTTTTTCAATCTCGGTATTGTGCACGAATCACCGGAATTGCCAAAAGGCAAATTCCGGGATTGTTAGCGGTCGCCATTGCAAAAACCGACAGATTCACCTATTCTGCCTGTTTTTTCATATGCATCAAATCCAGATATCCCTGCAGGATAAACACTGCGGCGATCTGGTCTATATGTTTTTTCCGATTCTCACGGCGCACCTTGCTCTCGATCAATGTCCGTTCTGCCTCTACTGTTGTAAGTCTCTCGTCCCACATGATCACTTCTAATCCTGTCCGCCGCTTTAACATCTCGCCAAATTCAATCGACTTGTTTGCCCGCTCCCCGATATCGTTATTCATATGTTTCGGAAGACCGAGAACGATCTTTTCCACATCATATTCTTTGATCAGTTCCTCGATCCGCGCACAAGTACGCCGAAGCTTATTTTCTTCTTTTCTCCCGATCGTTTCCACTGCCTGAGCCGTAAGACAAAGAGCATCGCTGATCGCAACGCCTACCGTCTTCGCCCCATAATCAAGTCCCATAATTCTCATATCTGATTATTCCCACGAATGATGTTCGATATACGCTTTTAACAGCTCCTCGACCAACTCGTCCCTCTCTACTTTCATGATCAGACTTCTCGCTCCGTTGAAGCTTGTAACATACGTCGGATCTCCCGACATAATATATCCTACGATCTGGTTTACCGGATTATATCCTTTTTCTTTCAGCGCCTTGAACACAATCTCCAAAATGTCTCCGGCTGAAATCTGCGGTCCCGGTTCTACCTGAAAGAATTGTGTATTGCTGAGATCACTCATCCTGCTGTTCCTCCTTACTCTCTGTCTTTTTGTATCAACATTCTATTACTCATTTTTCTTTTCGGAAACTCCGAAATCACTACCTACAATTTTAATATACTCCTATTCAAAATTCAACGTATAATTTGTGAATGATTTTCAATTTTCACTTTTACGATACAATTAGAAATATTTTTTTCGGTTTCTAGTGCAATTTTCATATACTCTTTCGTGTGCCCTGTCATTACCGTTTTTCCATCAATCTGCGCGCGTTCTTCAAAGAGCACTTCCACTTCTTTTCCAAGAAAGCTTTCCTCATACGCTTTCCGTTTTTTCTCACCAAGAGCGATCATACGGGCGCTTCTTTCGCCTTTGATTTTCTCGTCGATCTGACCGTCCATCACCGCCGCTTTTGTTCCTTCTCTCTTTGAGTATTTAAAAATATGTGTCTCATAGAAATCAACCCCGTCTACAAACGCATAGGATGCCTCAAATTCTTCCTCTGTCTCGCCCGGAAATCCGACGATCACATCCGTTGTGAGAGCCGGTTGATCAAAATATTTCCGAAGGATCTGACATCTGTCGTAATATTCTCCGCTCGTATACTTCCTGTTCATCCGCTTCAATGTCGCGTCGCATCCACTTTGAAGGGAAAGGTGAAAATGCGGGCACACTTTCGGCATCTGTGAAAGTTCTTTTGCAAATTCTTCCGTAATAATGCCAGGTTCAAGAGAACCAAGACGGATTCGTTCGATCCCTTCAACTGCATGTACCTCTTTTATAAGATCAAGCAGATGCCTCTGCCCATCAAAGTCAATTCCGTAAGAACTCAGATGGATTCCCGTAAGAACAACCTCCTTATATCCGTTTCCGGCAAGATCACGCACTTCTTCCAGTACGTCTTCCATCTGTCTGCTCCTCACCCGCCCCCTCGCATAGGGGATAATACAATAAGTACAGAATTGATTGCAGCCGTCCTGCACTTTAATATATGCCCTCGTATGATCTCCGGGTTTCGTCAAATGCAGTTCTTCGTACTCTTTTGTACGGTTAATATCTTCCAACGCATATTCGGTATGGATGTTCTTCTGCATTTCATACTGCCGCAATAATTCCGGCAGATCTTTTTTATGATTATTTCCAATCACAATATCAATGCACGGATCGATTTCTTTTCCTTCCTGTGCCTGCACATAACATCCTGCCGCCACAACAACCGCATCAGGATTCAGTTTTCTTGCACGGTGAAGCATCTGTCTTGACTTTCGATCCGCAATATTCGTAACTGTACATGTATTGATAATATAAACGTCCGCTCCTTCTTTAAAAGGAACGATCTCATATCCTGCCTGTTCAAGCATTTCCTGCATTGCTTCTGTCTCATACGCATTTACTTTACATCCAAGATTATGAAGTGCTGCTTTTTTCATAAGTTTCCCTCTTTTTACCATTCTTTCTGTTATTGTTTCTTGACTTTTAGTTTCCTATCCCGTAGAATATTTATAGGGTTTTGCCCCTATTTTATCACATATTTCAAGGAGGTAGCAAAATGAAAACTGTACAGATTTCATTAAATTCAATCGACAAAGTAAAATCTTTCGTAAACGAGATCACAAAATACGACAACGACTTCGATTTAGTATCTGGAAGATACGTTATAGATGCCAAATCCATCATGGGAATTTTCAGTCTTGATCTCTCCAAACCGATTGATCTGAACATTCACGCAGACGGCGATATTGATGCAATCCTCGCTGCTCTCGACCCGTATATTATCAAATAATAACAGGAAAATATATTCATGCGTAAATGCAAAAAGCTGCCTCTTCCGAGACAGCTTTTTTTCTATGCCCCTACCGTGATCACTTCTGCAGTTTCAAGCGCTGTCTTCATCAGATCATCGATACAGTCTGTCAGATTGATTTCTGACTTTTCGATTCGTTCTACATTTGGTTTCGTCACCGGATGCTTTGCCACAAAGATCGTACAGCAGTCTTCAAAAGGCTGAATTGAAACTTCGTATGTGTCGATCTTTTCAGAGATTTCTACAATCTCTTTCTTATCAAATCCAATAAGAGGACGATATACCGGCAGTGTGCAGACCGCATTTGTCGCCGCAAGACTCTGCATCGTCTGACTCGCCACCTGACCGATGCTCTCTCCTGTGATCAGACCAAGACATCCGTCTTTCTTCGCGAAATGTTCCGCGATCCGCATCATATAGCGGCGCATAATGATCGTCAGCTCATCGTGCGGACATTTTTCATAAATCGCAAGCTGAATATCGGTAAAATTAACGATATGAAGCTTGATCGGACCTGAATAAGCAGATACGAGTCTGGCAAGATCGATCACTTTCTCTTTCGCTCTCTCGCTTGTGTACGGCGGCGCGTGAAAATAAACCGCCTCCAGTTCAACGCCTCGTTTTGCAACCATATATCCGGCTACCGGACTGTCGATTCCGCCTGATAACAGAAGCATCGCGCTGCCGTTTGTTCCGACAGGCATTCCTCCCGGTCCCGGAATGATTTCAGAATAAATATAAACCTCTTCTCTGATCTCTACGTTCAGACGCACTTCCGGATTGTGCACATCAACTTTCATCCCCGGATACGCATCAAGAACAGCCTCTCCAAGCGCGCAGTTTAACTCCATCGAATTCATCGGATACCGTTTATTGGCGCGGCGCGCTTCTACTTTGAACGTCTTATCTGCCTGAGGATCCATCTCTCCTACATAGGCAGCCACATCTTTTTTCAGTTCTTCCGGTTCTTTCACTTCCTTGCGGACAACCGGACAGATCCCTACGATACCAAATACTTTCTTAAGACTTTCAACTGTCTCTTCATAATCATATTCGCCCTCGCAGTCCACGTAAACTCTGCCGTGACATTTATGAACAAGGAATTCTCCGTCTACATTCCGAAGTGCATATCTGATCTGCCGCACAAGTGCGTCTTCAAATACATAACGGTTCTTTCCTTTGATTCCTATTTCTCCGTATTTAATCAAAAACGAATGAAATTCCATCTTTTTTTCTCCTTCTTTACGCTGTATTCTTTCGTGTTATCTTCCGAAATCAGCGCCGTGTATATTTCCGAAGCATCGGAATACAATTATATAGTGTTTCCAGTGTATAGTCAATTTCTTCTTTCGTTGTAAACTCCGATAAACTGAACCGAAGTGTTGACTCAAGATATTCTCTTGGCGTTCCCGTCGCCTGTAGTACGCCGCTGACTGCCGGATGATTGGATGCGCACGCCGAACCTGCCGACACACAGATTCCGCGATCTTCCAGCGTATGGAGCAAAACTTCGCTTCTTACCCCTGCAAATCCCGCGCTGATAATATGCGGCGCGCTTCCTTCATCTGTAAGTCCATGCACTTTCACATTGCCGATCTCTGAAATACGGTCTATAAAATACGTTTTCAATTCTCGCATGTGCGCTGTTTTTAATTCAAGATCCTGATAAATCATCTTTGAGGCAAGCGCCAGTCCTGCGATCCCAGGTACATTTTCTGTGCCCGAGCGCATATCTTTCTGCTGTCCTCCGCCGAAAATGATCGGTCTGATCTTCACATGACTGTCCACATAGAGAAACCCTGCCCCTTTCGGTCCGTGAATCTTATGCCCGCTGGCAGATAGCAGATCCACCCCAAGCCTTTTCGGATAAATCTTATATTTTCCGAATCCCTGTACGGCATCTGTATGAAACAGGATCGACTGCTTATACCGCTTCACGATCTGTGCTGCTTCCGCGATCGGCTGAACAGTTCCGATCTCGTTATTTACATACATGATCGACACAAGGATCGTTTCCGGACAAAGCGCCTCTTTCAATGCATCCAGCCGGATTCTTCCGCACTCATCAACCGGAAGATAAGTGACACGAAATCCTTCTTCCTCCTCCAGATAACGCATCGTATTGAGAATGGCAGGGTGCTCCACGCAGGAAGTGATCAGATGATTTCCGTTTCTTTTATTTGCCCTCGCACACCCGATCAGCGCCTGATTATCACTCTCCGTACCTCCGGATGTAAAAATAATTTCTTTTGCATTCACTTTCAAAAGCTTTGAAATCGTTTCTTTTGCTTCTTTTATATATCTCTCAGCCTCCACTCCTTTCCGGTACATTGCCGATGGATTTCCATAATCCCGACACATAATATGATACACAAGTTCTCCCACTTCCGGGTAACACATCGTTGTAGCTGAATTGTCAAGATAAACTTCCATAATTCCTTTCCTTTACTGATTTCTTGCTATAATATTGGGAACAGCAGATGTCTGACATCTTACTATTAAACTATGAATCTTTCCTCTGTGATGATACAGCGCAGCTTTCAATATGATACATCAAAATTGAAAGCGTCGTAAGCCCTGCCGTCTCTGTTCTTAAGATCCGTTTTCCAAGTGTGATCGGACAGGCTCCCGCTTCTTTCGCGAGCAGCACTTCTTCCTCTTCAAAACCGCCCTCCGGTCCGATAAAGATTCCGATCGACTGTCCCGCCCGGATCTGTTCAATGACTCTTACTGTCTCTGCCATTCCTTCTTCCAGCTCATACGGAATGAGGACAACATCAAGTTTTCCTGCCTGTTTCAGCGCCTCCGAAAAAGAACTGACTAAACCAACTTCAGGAATCACCCCTCGCCCCGACTGTTCAGCCGCGCTTTTGGCAATCATCTGCCAGCGTTCCTGCTTTTTTGCCGCTTTCTTCTCATCAAGCTTCACTACCGAACGCTTTGCTGAAAATGGTACGATCCTATGTACGCCGAGCTCTACTGCCTTTTGTACGATCCATTCCATCTTATCGCCTTTCGGAAGTCCTTGAAACAAAATGATTTCAGACGGAAGTTCCGTATCGGTATCCAGTTTTCGAAACACATCAAGCACCGCCTGATCCTTCTCATACCGGTTCAGACAACAAAGATAGGTCGTTCCCTGTCCGTCATTGATCCGCACATCCTCTCCCGGTTTCATGCGAAGTACATTTTTCATATGATTCAGATCCCCACCTCTGATCAGGATCTCATTTTCCGTAATCCATTCCGGTTGTGCAAAGAACTGCTGCATCCCTCTTCTCCTTATAATTTAATTTTTACGCGCTGTCACGCAGACCCACTCGCCTTGATATGTAACATCAAGCACCTCCAGTCCTGCTTTTTTCACAGCTTCCACTACGGTACTCTCTTTATCATCAATAATTCCGCTCGTAATATAAATTCCGCCTTTTTTCAGCTGATTCACAATCACCGGAGTCAGCTCCACAAGTACATCTGCTAAAATATTTGCCGCAACAATATCATAACACTCGTATCCTGCTTTATCCTGCACTTCTTTGTCGTCGATAATATTTCCGATCATCACTTCATAACGGTCTTTTGCAATGCCGTTCACTTCCATATTTTCATGAGTCGCATCAATAGCGCAAGGATCTAAGTCTGTTCCGACCGAATGTTCTGCCCCGAATTTCAAAGCGAGCATTCCAAGAATACCGCTTCCGCATCCCACATCGAGGATCTTCGTATTTTCCGACACATATTTGCGGATCTGACGGATGCAAAGCTGTGTTGTCTCATGCATTCCCGTTCCAAACGCCGTACCCGGATCAATATGAATGATCATTTTATCCTCATCTTCAGGTTTGACATCTTCCCAAGACGGAATGATCAAAACATCATCTACATAAAATTGATGGAAATACTGCTTCCAGTTGTTCACCCAATCTACATCTTCCGTTTCTGACTCTTCTATCAGACACTCTCCGACATCGACATACGCTGACATGTCCTGCAATTCTTTTCTTACTTCTGACAAGATCTGTTCTTTGTCGTCTTCCGGTTCTAAATAGAAACTCAGATACGCCACGCCGTCATCCGCTTCGGTCTGCGGCAGAATGTCTACGAACATCTGCTCCTTATCTGACTGACTGAGAGGAATTTTATCCTCAATCTCCACTCCCTGAATACCGAGATCCATCAGCATACTGCTTACAATATCCTCTGCTTCCGTTGTCGTCTTCAACCGAAATTTATTCCATTTCATATTCTTAATCCTCCTGAAACCATAAATTCAAATCTACATTTCCGGCAATACCTGGCACTGCCCCTGTTTCACTATACTGCCATATTTTATAATGATACGGACACTGAGGTATTTCATGATAATCCGCATACCAAAAATCATACTCCCCAAGCTGCTCCATATCAAGCATAAATGTCATCCATTTCATATTGGCATAGATCATCGGATCATATCCGGCATGTTTGATCGTATCACAGAACACTTTACAATAATTTGTAAAATCCTGCCGCGTATTATCATCCGTTCTCGCTGTATCCCATTTGATCTCCTCCGTATCAAAAACAACCGGACCTGTGATCTCATAATGTTTCAAATGCTCGAGCACAAATTCCGCTTCTTCCACTGCCTCAACCGGAGAAACCGCCTGTGAGAAAAAATACACCCCGACCTGTAGTCCTGCCTCCAACGCTCCCTTCACGTTTTGATCGTACATCGCATCTAAAACAAGAGATCCGCTCTCACCGTAAGCACGATACCCAAGACGGATCATCACAAATTCAACGCCGGATTCTTTCACCTGTTTCCAATCGATCTCTTCGCCTTGAAATTCAGATACGTCAATCCCGAATCTTGCCGTCACATTCCCCTTTGGATCTTCATATCTTTTGTACCCTGTTTTCTCATCATTTTTTAAATAAGAAAAATCATACGAGCATTTCGGTACAGTCTCAAGCAGAGAAGCTTCGTAACTGTTGCCCTCTACATCCTGAAAACAATATAGTTTCTCTTCACTGTTTCCGTCTGCATTTTTAAGAAAAGAACCATTCGACTGAGCAATCCAATCTTTTAACGTCTCCTCTTTCGGCTCTTCTGTCACATTTGGGGAAAACGTCTCTTTTTTCGAAGAACATGCCGTAAGAAGCAGTAAACAACCGATAAGAAGCAGACATTTTCCCACGCTTCCTTTAAAATGTTTCTTCCTACGATCATTTGCGTTCTCTTTTCCATTCACTTTGTTTCCGCCTCTGCCCATAGATCTTCCTCTTCCACTTTTTTGACAAACATCCTGTTTCCCGTCTGAATCTCCCCGCCATGGATTACTTTTGCAAAAACGCCTTCTCTAGGCATAATGCATTCTCCCATCTTCTGAAAAATACGACAACCGTGATGACATTCTTTGCCGATCTGCGTGATCTCCAAAATTACATCCCCGCACAAAAGTCTCGTTCCGACAGGAAGCAGACGAAAATCGATCCCCTCCACTACGAGATTCTCTCCAAAAGCGCCGTCCGCCACTTCTGCCCCTTTCTTACGAAACTCTTCAATCTTCTCATGTGAAAGAAGACTCACCTGCCGATGCCACTTGCCGGCATGAGCGTCACCTTCTATCCCAAAATCTTCTATAAAATGTGCCCGGCCTGCATTGTGTTTCTCTGTTCCCTTTTCTCTGCTTACGCAGACCGCTTTCACGATTCCAATTCCTGTCATTTCCGCCATTTCTTCTATCATCTCCCCTGTCTTTTTCCGTCTGATCTGTCTGATCCGTTCCTCGCCTTCTTCTCCGGCTTTTCCCTCTCTGTCTTATCTTTCCACCGTCTTTACTTTTTTGCCTGTACGCTTAATCATTCGATTGGCAGCACTTTTATCCGCCGATTCTGGACATCTCCTTTGTTTCAATCTCCCCTTCTTTTTCGGACCGCTCAAACTCATGACCGACAGGTTTTAAAAATACCGCCTCCCGCATCTTTTCCTCAATCCGTCCGTCATCCGCCCCGTTTCTCAACATTCCCCGAAGGTCTGTACCGCTTCCGTATTGCAGACAAGGCTTTAGAAAACCCTCTGAAGTAAGTCTGATCCGATTACATTTATAACAAAATTTGTGTGAAAGGGCGCTGATAAATCCGATCCTTCCCTCGAATTTCTGAAAACAGATGTATTCTGCCGGTCCGTTTCCCAATCTTTTTTTATATATTTCACATTCACCAAATTCATCACAAAGCAATTTATATATTTCTTCAGATGTTTTTCCGTTAAAATTCTTTCCCATTCCAATAGGCATCATCTCAATAAACCTGACATCTATGTCCCTCTCCTTTGCCAAAAACGCAAGCGGAACGCAATCTTCTTCATAAAGAGGCACACAGTTTACTTTCACCTTTAGTCCCGGATATTTTAATGCAGCTTCCATACCTTCCAATGCCTTTTTCACATCTCCGCCCCGGGTAAGCTGAAAATAGCGTTGTTCATCAAGTGTATCAATACTGATATTCACCGAATCAAGCCCTTTAGAAACGAAATCCTTCACCTGCTCCTTTAACAAAATTCCGTTTGTTGTCAAAGTTACCTCTTCGATTCCTGAAAGATTCTTTAATCTTCCGACAAGCTCCGGCAGATTCTGACGCACAAGAGGTTCTCCCCCTGTCAGTTTGATTTTTGTGATGCCAAGCCTGACTCCGATCTTGCAGATTCTTTCCACTTCGTCGAATGAAAGAATCTGTTCCTGAGGAAGAAAAGGAACGCCTTCCTTCGGCATGCAGTAAACGCATCGCAAGTTACAACGGTCTGTTACAGACACTCTCATATAATCAATCTGTCTGCCGTACTGATCCTTCATCGTCCGCACTCCCCCGCCTGATCGGTCAGTATGTCAAGTCCATGTTCTAATACCGGAAGTACTGCCTCCAGATTCTCCTTCACAGCTTTCGGACTTCCCGGAAGGTTCACGATCAAAGTCTTCTTTCGGATCACGCAAACTGCCCTGCTTAACATCGCCCTTGGCGTCACTTTAGCCGAAGCCGCTCTCATCGCCTCTGCGATCCCCGGAACATTTCGATGCGCAACCGCCATTGCAGCCTCCGGAGTACAATCACGCGGAGAGAATCCCGTTCCCCCTGTTGTAAATATAATATCAACTTTCTCTTCATCGCAAAGTGTACATAGACACTTTTCAATTTCTTTTTGTTCATCTGGAAGAAGTTCTGTCCGCACAACATCGTACCCCTGATCCGAGATCATATCACAGATCAAAGGACCGCTTTTATCTTCCCGTTCTCCTGAAAATCCTTTATCGCTCATCGTAACAACCGCCGCTTTCCACCTGCACGCCCGTTTCTCTTTTTCACGACATACCTTCTTCGCGTCTTCTGCTTTGGCTTTTCCCGCAGATCCATTTTCCGCCGACAGCTCTTTACCAATGAGTTTGGCATATTGACCAAAATCATTCCATACGTCTCCGCTTTTGCCTCCGGTCTTTTTCAAAAGGCTGATTCCGCTAATCTCCATCTTCTTATCCAATGCTTTACACATATCATAAATTGTAAGAAGCGCGACGCTTACTCCTGTCAGCGCCTCCATCTCAACCCCTGTCTTCCCCGTCACTTTCACAGTGCAGATACAATAGATGGCACATTCTTCTTCATCCATATGAAAATTCACTTTACAATTCGTGATCGGCAGTATGTGGCACATCGGAATCAGATCTGACGTACGCTTCGCCCCGGCGATTCCCGCCGTCGCCGCCACAGCCAGAACATCCCCTTTTCCGACTGCCCCGGCACTGACCGCCCGAAAAACTTCCCGATTCACAATAATCTTTCCCGCCGCCGTCGCCTCACGTACAGTTTCTTCTTTTCCGGTCACATCGACCATGACCGCTTTCCCGTTCTCGTCAAAATGTGTTAATCCCATATAGAGTCCTTTCCGTTCTCTTACATTTTTCCAAATCATTTCTATTTTACCACAGTTTCATAATTTTTTCGATGAGAAGATTCTAAAAAAGGAATGTCTCGCACCGCCCTATGCTTAAAAAAGAGGACTCCGCACCTTGTAAGCAAGCTTACGCTGCGGAGCCCTCCTTTTTATGCGCAGGTCTGATCTGTTGATTCAAACTGTGAATTGTATAGTTCGGCGTAGAAGCCGTTTTGGGCAAGGAGTTGTGTGTGTGTTCCTTGTTCGATGATGTCGCCGTCTTTCATGACGAGAATAAGATCTGCGTCCCGGATTGTTGATAATCTGTGAGCGATAACGAAGCTTGTTCTGCCCTTCATAAGATTATCCATCGCTTTTTGGATTCTTACTTCGGTTCTTGTATCGACCGAACTTGTGGCTTCATCAAGAATAAGGATCTTTGGATCTGCAAGTATTGCTCTTGCAATCGTAAGAAGCTGTTTTTGTCCTTGTGAAATATTCGTTGCTTCTTCGTTGATTTCCATTTGATAGCCGCCCGGAAGTGTTTGAACGAAGCGGTGAACATGCGCCGCTTTTGCCGCCTGTATCACTTCTTCCTCTGTTGCGTCAAGTTTTCCGTAACGGATGTTATCCATGATCGTTCCGTGGAAAAGCCATGTATCCTGGAGCACCATTCCGAACATTTCTCTCAGTTCACTTCTGTTGAAATCTCTTACATCGTGACCATCAATCTTGATCGATCCGCTGTTTACATCATAAAAGCGCATGAGCAGTTTGATCATCGTTGTCTTTCCCGCTCCTGTCGGACCGACGATGGCGATTTTCTGACCTTCTTTTACGTTTGCAGAAAAATCATTAATGATAATCTTTTCCGGATTATATCCAAAATGAACGTTTTCAAACTGAACGTTTCCACAAAGACCTTCCACCGAAACCGGATGTTCAACAGTCTGATCCTCTTCTTTTTCTTCAAGAAATTCAAACACCCTCTCCGATGATGCCGCGGCAAGCTGAAGCATATTTGTCACCTGTGCAACTTGCTGGATCGGCTGTGTAAAGTTTCTTACATACTGGATAAATGACTGGATATCTCCGACTTCGATCGTATTTTTGATTGCCAGAAATCCTCCGAGGATGGCAACTCCTACATAACCTAAATTGCCTACGAACTGCATAACCGGCATCATCATGCCTGAGAAGAACTGGGACTTCCATGCAGAATCATACAATTTATCATTTGTCCGGTCAAATTCCCGGATTACATCTTCTTCTTTATTAAATGCTTTGATAACGTTATGTCCGCTGTACACTTCCTCAACCTGACCGTTTACATTTCCGAGATATTCCTGCTGTCCGCTGAAATATTTCTGCGAATGCTTCATAACGAATGAGATCAAACCAATAGAAATCGGAAGGATCAAAAGCGCCACAACTGTCATAAGCGGACTGATGGAAAGCATCATGACGAGAACCCCGATCAGTGTTGTCACAGAAGTGATGAGCTGTGTCGCACTCTGATTTAAACTTTGACCGAGAGTATCAACATCATTGGTCACACGAGAGAGCACCTCGCCGACAGGTTTCGTATCAAAATAATTCATCGGCATCCGATTTACTTTTTCAGTAATATCTTTTCTCAAACGATACGTCGTTTTCTGTGAGATTCCCGTCATGATCATTCCCTGAATAAACGAGCAAAGCGCGCTGACTACATATAAACCGAGGGTGATCAGAAGGATCTGTCCAATCTTTCCAAAATCCATTCCTGACCCGCCTGACACCTTACTGACAAGTCCGTTAAAAATTTCCGTTGTTGCCTTACCTAATATTTTCGGACCGACAATGTTGAATACCGTTCCGCACACTGCAAAAATAAAGACAAAAAACATCTGCACTTTGTAGATACTCATATATTGAATAAGTTTCTTGATCGCGCCTTTAAAATTTTTCGCTTTCTCGCCGCCTCGCATTCCACCGTGAGGTCCTTTCATTCCATGTCTAGACATCGCTTCTCACCTCCTGTTCCGCAGTTTCTGCCGTCTGTGCTTCTTCTCTTTCTTCCATTTCTACAGCTTCACTTTGCATCCCATCTCGAAGTTCTTTCTCAGACAACTGGGATGCCGCAATCTGTTTGTAAACTTCACAGTTTCTAAGGAGCTCTTTATGTGTACCCATTCCTGCAATCTTTCCATCATCAAGAACAATGATCTGTTCTGCATTCAAGATTGTACTGATTCTCTGCGCCACGATCAACACCGTGCTCTCCTTCGTCTGCTGTTTCAGCGCCCTGCGCAGAGCCGCATCTGTTTTGAAATCCAAAGCAGAAAAACTATCATCAAAGATGAACACTTCCGGATGTCTCGCAATCGCTCTGGCAATAGAAAGTCTTTGTTTCTGACCTCCTGACACATTCGAACCACCCTGTGAAATAGGACTTTCGTATTTGTGCGGCTTTGCTTCGATAAATTCTGTTGCCTGGGCGATCTGCGCCGCTTCTTTCATCTCCTGTTCACTGCCTTCAGGATTTCCGAACATAATATTCGATGCGATATCACCTGAGAACAGCAAACCTTTCTGCGGAACATATCCCAGTTTTTCTCTCAGATCATGCTGCGTTACCTCACGAATATCTACTCCATCCAAACGGATACTGCCTTCTGTCACATCATAAAAACGCGGGATCAGATTAACAAGAGTCGATTTTCCACTTCCCGTACTTCCGATGATTGCCGTTGTTTCCCCTGGTTTCGCCGTAAATGTGATCTCTTCAAGAACATTTTCATCCGCTCCCGGATATCTGAAAGATACATGATCAAATGTCAGCACGCCTTTTTCATTTTCCTCAAAAGACTGCGGCTGCTTCGGATCATGGATCATTGTCTCACTGGACAAAACTTCTTCCACACGATCTGCTGCAACAGCGGCTCTTGGCAGCATAACTGACAACATACAGATCATAAGGAATCCCATAATAATCTGCATTGTATACTGGATAAACGCCATCATATCTCCGACCTGCATCTGCCCGTCATTAATCCCATGGGCGCCGGACCATATAATCAAGACAGAAATTCCGTTCATAATAAGCATCATGATCGGCATCATAAATGTCATTGCACGGTTTACGAACAGATTCGTTTTCATCAGATTCATATTCGCCTTATCAAACCGCTCTTCCTCATGTTTCTCTGTGCTGAACGCCCGGATAACCGGAAGCCCGGTCAGAATCTCTCTCATCACGAGGTTTACTCTGTCAACCAACTTCTGCAAACTCTTGAACTTCGGCATTGCCACTGCAAACAGAAGCAAAACAACAAGCGCAATCAAAACAACTGCAAGACCGATGATCCATGACATCGAAACGTTTGTCTGAAATACCTGCACAACGCCGCCGATCGCAAGAATAGGCGCATAAAGAACAATCCTAAGCAGCATCACAATAATAAACTGTACCTGCTGGATATCGTTTGTACTTCTCGTAATCAAAGACGCTGTAGAGAAATGATCAAACTCATTACTGGAATATCCCACAACCTTCTTAAATACTCTTCCGCGCAGATCGCGTCCTGCCGCCGCTCCCACACGAGATGCAAGGAATCCTACAAGAACGCTCGCCGCCATTCCGAGGAACGCAAGACCGATCATTTTCGCCCCTGTTGCAAACAAATATCGAAACTGCAGTCCCTCCATATCGATTCCCAGATCTGTGTAAGCGCCTTTCACATAACTTACGGCCGCCTGTTCTATAATCGTATCCGGAAGTTCTTCTGTCTGCTTTTCCATCTCTGATACGAGCATCTCTCTTTGCTCCTGCGGCATCATTTTCATAATTTCAAGAACTGTCATATCTTCCGATGCCATTTCCGGCGGAAGCTGTGCCTTCAACTGTTCCTCGATCTCCGCGGTCATCTCACTGCCCGATTCCAATCCCGCCGCCATCATCATAGGTCCTGACAGTATACTGCTTAATTCTGTCCTTTTGTCCCCATCTTCCTTCACGGCATCTTTTAAAACATAGGCATTCTCTTCATATGTTTTGTCATCTTTTTCATACTCAGACAAAACGGTTGCCCCATCTTTTTCCGAAGTAAAGAGCAAAAGCGTTTCCATGTCTTCTTCGGAAATCGCATCCGGTATCTGGTCTTCCACTCCGCCCTGCTGGATTCCCACATTGACGATATCAGACGTATATGCAGGCAGAGACAGATCACAATATGCCTGCACGATCAAAATCGCCACGATCGCAAGAAGCGCTTTCCAGTGCTCGGACGCATACTTAAATAAGTTTTTCATACCTTTTCTTTCCTTTCATATTGATCAAGATTATTGTCCACATGCATCAGCAGTCTCCGAAACAAAATCTTCTCTTCCACGCTCATTCCTCCGAGCAGGATATCTTCCATTTTATCCGTCACATCTTTGATGGATTGAATGCATGAACAGCCTTTCTTAGTAAGCATCAGCCGCATGACTCTTTGATCATCAGGATCTGTCTCTCTGACGATATATCCCGCCTGTTCCATTTTCCGTATAGATGATGTAATCGACGGAGCGGTAATATTCAACTGTTCTGCCAGCTCTTTTTGCGACATCGACTTGCAATGATGAAGTGTAAGCAAAATACTTGCCTGACTTCTGTTTAAATCAAATACACTGTACAGATCTTTTGCCGCAATCATTGCCCGATGAGATACGATTCCCAATATTCCGATTGTCGGTGCATCATTCATATTACACTGAAACATGTTATGCCTCCCTCTTCCATTTTATCTATTAGTTAGATAACTAAACAATATATTAGTAATATAATACAAAAAAGTCAACATATACATGTTGACTTCACATTTTTTTCATATTTTTTCACTAATTTTATTTAGCAGACTAACTATATATCTCCTGATCCGTTTCCCGTTCTTTCTCCTGATCTTTGCTTTTGATCGTCTGTACATCGATGCCATTCACTTCAATATGATCATCCACCGGAATGACAAGACACCGACGTCCGTCGATGATCCTTGTCTCAACGAGATCTGCTCTCTCTGGATTCACCTTAATAATAATATCCGGCGTTTCGATCTGAAACTTTCTCGTTTCCGCAATATTCGTTGCCAAAAGAGATGCTTTTTCTCCTGCGTTTTCCACAAAGTTGCGGTCAAAGCTTTCCATTTTTTCCGCCTCCACACCGCTTTGCTCAAACACTTTTTTCATATCTGTCAGATCAAGCGCCAGCGGTTCCGGCTCTTCTTTATGTTCCTCAATCAGTTGATTCAGCGTTTCATGAATATTTCTGACTGTCTCGTAATCGCCGTCCTCTCCCAGCGTATCTTCGATAAGCATTTTAAACGACTCTTTCTGCGTATCAGCAGACATCGGCATCTTTGTTCCGAGAAGCTGATCGATCATTTCCGGCTGCAGATCTTCCGACTTCTTCGTATAATATAGTACGCTATGTAAATCTGTACTACGGTCATTAAAAGCCGGAAACAAAAATCCTTTATCAGGCATATCCACGATCCAGTCTCTGATGCGATCCTGGATACAGTTGCTCTCCGCATTATAACTCAATCCCGCTTTCGACAAAGAGACCGGACAGATACTCATAAGCAGATACTCGTATACTTCGTCGGACGCGTCGAACATCTCCATACCATCCGTAGATTTCCCCGGAATGTCATACATTGCATGGATAAGTATAATGTAATAATTTTCCCCATAATCATATGCCGAGATCACTTTATCATAGAATTCTTCCAAAAGCATATCATCCTGAAGTTTGCTGTTCCGCAATTTCAAAAGAAATTCCTGCGTCCCTCCCGGCATCTCCGCATCAATCGGAAATTCCATATTCAGCATATTTTTTCCAACCGTACCCGAAAGCGTCTTTTTGAAAATATCAAAATATTTAAACGCCTCCTCTTCCGGCAATGACAAGAATGCTTCTTTTGACTCCATCTTTTTTTCTTTTTCATGATCTACATAGCATCCGCATATGCGCGTGATCGCACAATTTGCCGGAGTAAACTGCTTCCTTATCTCCAGTATTTCCTTCTTATTCATATAGAAACCCCTTTCCGTTATTTCTGTAGTTCCGTTATTTTCCTTCTGTCTGTTTTCCGGCGCCGGTTTCATTTACGCCGATCTCTTATATCATACACCTGATCAGGAAATTAAAAAAGATTTGATTTTCCATCTGTTCTATGTTACGATAGCGTCGCGAACGATCAGATTTGTTTGACAAACGATCGATCCGGCTATCAATGCATTTGGCTTTGCACCCTTTCTTTCAGATTCAGAAAGATGCAGCGGTCAGATGCCTTTTTTACGAAAGGAATTTTTATGATTGATACAGCACAAACTCAAAAGTCTATTTTCCCGACATTTTTAAAATATGTATCTGCAAATGTTCTCGGCATGATCGGATTTTCCTGCTATATTTTAGCAGACACTTTTTTCATCGCCCGCGGAATCGGTTCTGACGCGCTTGCAGCGCTCAACCTGACGCTTCCGGCATACAGTCTGATGAACGGAACCGGACTGATGATCGGCATGGGCGGAGCCGCCCGATACTCCCTCTCTTTTACACATCCTGACAGCAGGACGCACCGCACAGTGTTTACACACGCACTGCTTTTGGCAGGAATTGCCGCTCTTTTCTTCTCTTTATCAGGAGCATTCGGAGCAGAAATGATCTCCTCCGCTTTAGGTGCAGACTCTGAAACGATCGGCTATGCCTCGGATTATATTCGCATCCTGCTTCTTTTCGCCCCGCTGTTTCTCGGAAACAATCTGCTCCTTTGTTTCGTAAGAAACGATGGAGCTCCCCGTATTTCCATGACCGGAATGCTTGTCGGAAGCCTTGCAAATATCGTCCTCGACTATATTTTCATCTATCCGCTTGACATGGGAATGGCAGGGGCAGCCATTGCGACAGCAACTGCTCCGGTCATCAGTATGCTTATTATGTCCACCCATTTTATAAAGAAAAACAACCAGTTCCACCTCACAAAGATCAGGCTCTCCTTCAAACAGGCTGCAGACATCTGCTCTCTCGGAGTGTCTTCCCTTGTACTGGAACTTTCCTCTGGTATTGTCATCATCGTATTTAATTATCTGATCCTGAAATTAAACGGAAACACCGGAATCGCAGCTTATGGGATTCTTGCGAATATTGCCCTTGTACTGACTTCTGTCTTCACAGGAATCGCACAGGGAATTCAGCCTATTGTCAGCCGTAACTCCGGTACAGACGGGAAAAAGAACCGAAACAGTGTACGGAAATATGCTCTGATCACAAGCCTTTTGCTTGCCTTGATCTCCTATCTGACGATCAGCTTTTTTTCCGTACCGATCGCAGATGCATTTAACAAAGACCACGATCCTGTATTGACGGCGATTGCTTCCACCGGAATGAGAATCTACTTTATCAGCCTTTTCTTCTCAGGGATCAACATTATTTCATCCGCTTTTTTAAGTTCCTGCGACAAACCAAAAGAAGCTTTCCTTATTTCTGTTTTAAGAGGTTTTGCACTGATTATCCCAGCCGCATGGATCTTATCCGCCCTCTTAGGATTGACAGGAATCTGGCTTTGTCTGCCTGTAACCGAAGCAGTCGTATGTCTTTTATCCCTTCCGTTTCTGTTTCGGAAAACGTCTGACAGACGATGACATAAAAAGTGAAAAAGCATCGAAACAGAAGGATTTCTCCTTATATTTCGATGCTTTTCTCTCTTTTCGCT
Organism: uncultured Lachnospiraceae bacterium; assembly: GCA_905209865.1. Taxonomy (GTDB): domain Bacteria; phylum Bacillota; class Clostridia; order Lachnospirales; family Lachnospiraceae; genus Mediterraneibacter. The sequence goes on along the minus strand of CAJLUP010000009.1, from coordinate 3,834 downwards.
TCTCTTTACGGCACACAATCATAAGAGAGTGTTTTCACAAGTTTACAAGTTCTGCATACATCTAACTGTTACTAATACTCTTCTGTATGCAGTATTTTATTTGCATTCGCAATCCGCTCTTTCGCAGGCGGGTCAATGCCTTCCAATGGATAGTCATATCCGAGTTCTTTCCATTTATATGCTCCGAGCGTATGATACGGGAGAACTTCTACCTTCTCCACATTTCCAAGACTTTCGATAAATTCATGAAGCTTTTCAAGAGATCCATCTTCGTCGCTTCGCTCCGGAACAAGGACATGACGAATCCAGACAGGTTTCTTGATCTCATCTAAATATTTTGCAAAATCAAGAATATTTTCATTCGTACATCCTGTCAATATCTTGTGCTTCTCATCATCAATCTGTTTAATATCAAGCATTACAAGATCAGTATATTTCATCAGTTCCTGAATTTTTCCGAAAAACGGTTCTTCTCTTGTAAACGGATTTCCGCTTGTATCAAGTGTTGTATGAACTCCGGCTTCTTTCGCTTTGCGGAACAACTCTGTCAGAAAATCAATCTGAAGGAGAGGTTCTCCTCCGCTCACTGTAATTCCACCCTTATCACCCCAGTAAGTGCGGTAACGCAAGGCAGTTTTCAGAAGCTCGTCCGCCGTATACAACGTTCCTGCCTTAAGATTCCATGTATCCGGGTTGTGACAGAACTGACAGCGCATAGCACACCCTGTCAGGAAGATAACATAACGCACTCCTGGTCCGTCTACGGATCCAAAACTCTCAAGTGAATGAACATATCCTTTTAATTCATTTGTCTGTTCCATTCCGGCGTCTCCTTTTCATTTTTATAAAGATTTATAAAGAAACCGGTTCTTCTGCCAAAGATGATATCTCAAGCAAAAGAACCGGACTTTTCTCATCTCATAGTCACATTTTTCTTTCGAAAGAAATCTGCGGACTACTATTTATTACATAGACTCGTGGCAAGTTCTTGCGATTACGTCTAACTGCTGCTCTCTTGTCAGGTCGATGAACTTAACAGCATATCCTGATACACGGATTGTAAAGTTTGCATATTCCGGTTTCTCCGGGTGCTCCATAGCGTCGATCAGTTTATCTGTACCGAACACGTTTACGTTCAGGTGGTGTGCTCCCTGGTGGAAGTATCCGTCCATTACGCGGGCAAGGTTTACTTTACGCTCGTCATCATCATGTCCGAGTGCGCTCGGGCTGATCGTCTGTGTATTGGAGATTCCGTCAAGAGCCAGCTCGTACGGAAGTTTTGCTACAGAGTTCAGGGAAGCAAGAAGACCGTTCTTCTCTGCGCCGTAAGACGGGTTTGCTCCCGGTGACAGCGGCTCTCCTGCTTTTCTTCCATCCGGAAGAGTTCCTGTTGCTTTTCCGTAAACTACGTTTGATGTAATTGTCAGGATAGATGTTGTCGGCTCAGAATCTCTGTATGTATGGCATTTGCTCAGTTTGTGCATAAATGTCTTGAGCAGCCAGATTGCGATCTCGTCTGCACGGTCATCATCGTTACCGTATCTCGGGAAGTCTCCCTCGATCTCAAAGTCTGTTGCAAGTCCGTCTTCGTCACGGATTACTTTAACTTTTGCGTATTTGATCGCACTCAAAGAGTCTACTACATGTGAGAATCCTGCGATACCTGTTGCGAATGTACGTCTTACATCTGTATCGATCAGAGCCATCTCTGCTGCTTCATAGTAATATTTATCATGCATGTAGTGGATCATGTTCAATGTATCAACATACAGTTTGGACAGCCACTCCATCATCTCGTCATATTTCTCCATTACTTCATCGTAATCAAGATACTCAGCTGTGATCGGTCTGTAAGCCGGAGCTACCTGTACTTTTGTCTTCTCATCAACACCGCCGTTGATTGCGTAAAGGAGACATTTTGCAAGGTTTGCTCTAGCTCCGAAGAACTGAATCTCTTTTCCTGTCTGTGTTGCAGATACACAGCAGCAGATGCTGTAATCATCGCCCCATACCGGACGCATAACATCATCGTTCTCATACTGTACAGAACTTGTCTTTACAGAGATCAAAGATGTATATTTCTTGAAGTTTTCCGGAAGTCTTTCTGAGTAAAGAACTGTCAGGTTCGGTTCCGGAGACGGTCCCATGTTCTCAAGTGTATGAAGGAAACGGAAGTCGTTCTTCGTTACCATAGAACGTCCGTCCTGTCCAAGTCCGCCCATCTCAAGTGTTGCCCATACCGGGTCTCCTGAGAACAGCTCGTTGTATGACGGAATTCTCGCGAATTTAACCATACGGAATTTCATAACCATGTGGTCGATCAATTCCTGTGCTTCGCTCTCTGTCAGAACGCCGTTCTTCATATCTCTTTCAATATAAATATCAAGGAATGTAGAGATACGTCCAACACTCATTGCAGCTCCGTTCTGTGTCTTGATCGCTGCAAGGTATCCGAAGTATAACCACTGTACAGCTTCTCTTGCGTCTTTCGCCGGTTTAGAAATGTCGTATCCGTATACAGCAGCCATCTCTTTCATCTCGTTAAGCGCACGGATCTGCTCTGCGATCTCTTCACGAAGACGGAAGTCTGTTCCTTTCATGCCGTGTCTTGCATAACGCTCGAAATCGTACTGTTTTTTCTCGATGAGGAAATCAATACCGTACAGAGCGACACGACGGTAGTCACCTACGATACGTCCGCGTCCGTATGTATCCGGAAGTCCTGTGATGATCTTGTTGTGACGGGCTTTCTTCATCTCCGGTGTGTAGATGTCGAATACTCCCTGGTTATGTGTTTTATGATATTTCGTAAAGATCTCTTTCAATCTTTCATTCGGCTCATAACCATAAGTTGTACAAGCCTTTACTGCCATGTTGATACCACCGTAAGGCATGAATGCTCTCTTAAGCGGTTTGTCTGTCTGAAGTCCGACAACTTTCTCCAGATCTTTCATGCTCTCGTCAATATATCCCGGGCCATATGCTGTAAGTCCTGAAACAACCTCTGTCTCCATATCAAGAACGCCGCCTTTTGCACGTTCCTCTTTCTGAAGCTCCTGAAGTCTTCCCCACAGTTTATCTGTTGCCTCTGTAGGTCCTTCCAGGAAAGATTCGTCTCCGTCGTACGGTGTGTAGTTTTCCTGAATGAAATCACGTACATCTACAGAATTTTTCCAGTTTCTTCCGGCAAATCCTGCCCACTGATCAAATTGTGCCATAATTTGAAAGCCTCCTCTGAAATCTTATAATTATACTTGTCACGCCGGAGTACAGTCACTGTACTCTCGGATTATGCAATGAGCGATAACTCATCAAAATTGTGTCGTACTTTGTACCTCATTGCCACATGCGCTAGTATACCATCACCTGCTGGAAAAAACAACCTCTATAACGATAATCCTTCTCAAAAACGCCTTTGTTCTTGATTTAGTACAATCTTACCCATATGTACCGATATATTTACTATATATTGTGTTTGTTAAATCATTGTCATACTTTCAGTAGCGGTACTTTTTCTTCTCTTTTATCAAAAATGCCGCCGTCACCGCCAAAGCCATCACTTCCGCAGCCAAAACAGACGTCCACACCCCGTCGATACCGATCAAAAGAGGAAGAATACATACCGCCGCAACCTGAAACAAAAATGTCCGCAAAAAAGAAATAACCGCCGACACAAATCCGTTATTCAATGCCGTAAAAAAGGAAGATCCCCATATATTTATCCCCATAATCAGAAACGAAAGAGAGAACAGACAGAAGCCGCGAACCGTCATTGAAAGCAGCTCTTCATCGTAACTTACGAATATTTTAACAAGCGGCACAGCCAGCGCTTCC
>CAJLUP010000008.1 GCA_905209865.1 uncultured Lachnospiraceae bacterium | reverse complement strand
ATGTATTTCCTCTTTCTTTTTTTGCTGTTTTGCATTAATATAATACATGAGTCTAAGAAAGATGATTTTTTTCGCTTTTTAAGTTTGTGAAAAATGTACATGATATAATTCCAAAGAGTGGAGGAAAAGAATGATTTCAAATCAGATACTTCAGAATACGATCGATGGACTGAAAGGAATTTCCAAAGTTGATTTTGCTGTATTGGATACAGAAGGAAAGGAATTGGCTGCTACATTTGATAATGTACAGGAAAGAAGCGGCGCGGTGCTCTCGTTTGTAGAATCGCCGGCTGACAGTCAGGTAATACAGGGATGCCAGTTCTTTAAGATCTTCGATGAACAGAGACTGGAATATGTTCTTTTGGCAGAGGGAGACAGCGAGACGGCATACATGCTCGGAAAAGTTGCGGCATTTCAGGTTCATAGTCTTCTTATCGCTTATAAAGAACGATTTGATAAAGATAATTTTATTAAAAACCTGTTGCTGGATAACCTGCTTTTGGTAGATATTTATAATCGTGCAAAAAAATTACATATTGACACAGAGGTAAAACGTGTTATCTTTATTATTGAGACATCACACGAAAAGGATAATGCTGCGCTTGAGAACGTAAGGAATCTTCTCGGCGGAAAATCAAAAGATTTTATTACCGCAGTCGATGAGAAGAATATTATCGTAGTGAAGGAACTTGCAGAAAAGGATGGCGCAAAAGAGCTTGAGAAGATGGCGAAGTCAATGCTTGATATGCTGCGTGAAGACACGAAGGACGAGAAGATCCGCATTGCGTACGGTACGATCATCAGCGATATCAAGGAAGTTTCCAAGTCTTATAAAGAAGCGAAGCTCGCTCTTGACGTAGGAAAGATCTTCTTTGCAGAGAAAGATGTCGTTGCATTTACGACGCTTGGCATCGGACGTTTGATCTATCAGCTCCCGATCCCGCTGTGTAAGATGTTTATCAAGGAGATTTTCGAGGGGAAATCACCGGATGATTTTGACGAGGAGACATTGACGACGATCAATAAGTTTTTTGAGAACAGCCTCAATGTGTCAGAGACATCCAGACAACTGTACATTCACAGAAATACTCTTGTATACAGACTGGACAAGCTTCAGAAGAGCACAGGACTCGATCTTCGCGTCTTCGAAGATGCGATTACATTTAAGATCGCGCTTATGGTCGTAAAATATATGAAATACATGGAATCATTAGAGTATTGATCTATATTCATACAGGAGTATAAATAATTAGGAGGAACTTATGATTGAATTAAGAAACGTGACGAAGGAGTACTCCAAGGGAAATGCTGCCCTTAACGGAGTCTCTGTGAAAATCGAACGGGGAGAATTCGTTTTCATCGTCGGGGACAGTGGTTCGGGAAAATCTACCCTGATCCGTTTGATCATGAAAGAATTGAACCCGACTGAGGGTACGATCATCGTGAACGGGCAGAATCTGAACCGGATGAAGCACAAGAATATCGCAAGATACAGAAGAGGTTTAGGAGTTGTGTTTCAGGACTTCCGTCTTTTAAAAGACAGGAATATTTATGAGAATATCGCATTTGCCCTGCGTGTGACAGAGACACCGACGAAGGTGATCAAGAAAAAGGTTCCGGCAGCGCTTTCACTGGTCGGACTTGCACAGAAATACAAATCATTTCCGAAGGAACTGTCAGGAGGAGAGCAGCAGAGAGTTGCAATCGCAAGGGCGATCGTAAATGAACCCGCTATTTTGTTGGCAGACGAGCCTACGGGAAACTTGGACCCAACGAACTCATGGGAGATTATGAGCCTTTTGAAAGAGGCGAATGAAAGGGGAACGACAGTGCTTGTCGTGACACATAACCAGGAGATCGTAAACGAGATGAACGAGCGCGTGATCACTATGAAACAAGGTGTGATCGTCAGTGATGAACAAAAAGGTGGGTATATAGATGAGGATTAGTACATTTGGATACGTCGGAAAACAGGGCGTTAAGAATATCTGGAGAAACAAGATGTTTTCACTCGCATCCATTGCGACAATGTCAGCTTGTATCTTCTTGTTTGGATTATTCTTTTCGATCATTGTAAATTTTCAGTATATTATAAAAACAGCGGAGGAAGGCGTCGCGATTACTGTATTCTTTGACGAAGACGCTACGGATTCAGAGAAGAAAGCAATCGGAGAGGCGCTGGAGTCACGCGAAGATGTGGCAGAAGTAAAGTACATATCGGCAGAGGAAGCGTGGGAAGAGTTCCAGAAACAGTATTTTGCTGATAATCCGGAGCTGGCAGAAGGGTTTAAAAACGATAACCCGCTTGCATCTTCGGATAACTACGAAGTATATATGAAGACATCGGAAGATAATAAGAGTCTTACAGCGAGAAGCCGTTCTCTTTCCGAGACGCAGAAAGAACTTGTTTCTTATGCGAAAAAACTGGACGGTGTGCGTGAAGTGAATAAGTCGGATGTAGTGGCGAAGATGCTTTCAAGTGTGAATACGCTTGTAGCTGTTATTTCAATCGCAATTATCATTATTCTTCTTGGAGTTTCCATCTTCCTGATCAGTAATACGGTTACGATGGGTATTACCGTCAGAAAAGAAGAGATCGCGATTATGAAGTATATCGGAGCGAAAGATTTTGTTGTTCGTTCTCCGTTCGTTATCGAAGGTCTTATCATCGGTATTTTCGGTGCGGCAATCCCGCTCGTTCTGTTGTACTTCCTGTATGACAAAGCAGTTGAGTACATTATGATGAAGTTTAGTATTCTTGAGAATATTATTACATTCCTTCCGGTATCGTCTGTATATCAGATTTTACTTCCGATCGGTGTAGTGATGGGAATCGGAATCGGTTTCCTCGGAAGTTTCTTTACGGTGCGTAAACATCTGAAAGTGTAGGAGGTATACACGATGAAGTGTAGAATGAAGAGGGTGGCGAGTCTATTTCTTGCGTTGTCACTGTGTGCCGGAATGACGATGAATGTAGGCGCCGTTACCGTTCAGGAAGCGGAGAATAAAGCGGACGAGCTGGAAGGCAAAAAGGAACAGGCTCAGGAAGAGGCGAAAGATCTCACAGAAAAGTTAAAAGAGATCGTTGCCGATATGGAAGAAACGCAGGAGAAACTGACGGAAAAGGAAGAAGAGATCGAACAGGTTGAAAATGAACTTGTTCAGGCTCAGATTGATGCGAACGATCAGTATGAGAGAATGAAAGTTCGTATCAAATATATGTATGAGAGCGGGAATACCCAGTTTGTAGCTGTCCTTGCCGAGAGCAAGAATATGGGTGACTTTCTGAATAAGGCAGAATATATTTCCCAGATTTCAGAGTATGACAGAGACGAGCTTATAAGGTATCAGGATACGGTCGAAGAGATCAAAGTGAAAGAAGAAGAAGTTCAGGCAGAATATGAAGAACTGAATACGCTTCAGACAAAGCTTGTTAGTCAGCAGACGGAAGTTCAGACGATGATCGATGCGAACAAGGAAAAGCTTGATAATATCCAGTCAGAGATCGATGCGAATGCGGTTGCATTGGAAAAGGCGAAAGAGATTGAACGGATACAGAAGGAGCAGGCGGGAAATAATTATATTCCGTCAACAGGTGGAAATGTCGTAAGTGGAAATGGATATTTTACGCATCCGTGTCCGGGCATGTCTTATCAATCCAGTTATTTCGGTGAGATCAGACCGTATGAGATCGGCGGACATAAAGGGCATGATTATGCGGCTCCTACCGGAACACCTACATATGCGGCTGCCGCAGGAACGGTTGTAATCGCAGGATTTAGCAACAGCGCCGGAAATTGGGTTGTTATCAATCATGGAAATGGACTTGTGACAAAATACATGCATCACAGCGCGCTTTGTGTCAGGGCAGGGCAGTATGTGGAAAAAGGTCAGCCGATCGGATATGTGGGAAGTACGGGACAGTCAACCGGACCGCATCTTCATTTTCAGGTAGAGCTGAATAATGTAGCTGTTAATCCTGATTTGTATCTGTAGATTTATCGTGTGTATGTATAGAGTGGCAGATGCAGATAGGATTTGGTAAATGGAATTTAGTATATGGGAGATGTCCTGTATATGGTATAAGAGGGGAGACAAGGCAGAGCTCGATCTGTTTTGTCTTTCTTCTGTATAGGAAAAAGTTTGGGTGACGTTTTATAAAAGCAGAATGGGAAAATGAAACAGTTATATAATAGATAGAGACAAAATGAAACAAAACCGATGAATGTATGAAGATGGGGTGAATGGAAACAGTATGGATCAGAATAGGAGTCAAAGAGAACCAAACGAAATGAATCAGGAGCAGTTGAACAGAAGAGAACCGGGAACAGACAGTGGGAAGAAAAAAAGCCGGTTCGGTGTAGGCGTTCTTGTAGGAATTGTGATCGGCGCCGTTTTGTTTATCGGAATATGGGGCGTTGGAAGGATGACGGTTTCTGTATTACGAAGAGGCAATTTTGGAACGGAGAGTACGTCAAAATCAGATGTAGAACATAAATTGGACCGACTGAATGCATTGATTGAAAAGTATTATCTGTATGAGGATGAGATTGATAAAGACGCGCTTGTGGAAGGGATTTATTCGGGATATGCAGGCGCGCTTGGCGATCCGTACACAGAATATTATGATGAGCAGGAGACGAAAGAACTCTTTGAATCAACGAATGGAGAGTTTTCTGGAATCGGCGCTTCCATGTCGAAATTGCAGGGAACAGATGAGATTACGATCATCAATGTGTATAAGGATTCTCCGGCGGAGAAGGCAGGATTGAAAGCCGGAGATATTTTGTATAAAGTAGACGGCAAAGAAACGGCAGGATATGAGCTGGATACCGTCGTTTCATGGATCAAAGGTGAGAAAGGAACGTCGGTCGTGCTTTCAGTATTAAGAGATGAAAAGGAAGTGGAAGTGACGGCGGTTCGGGATACGATCGAAGTGCAGACCGTTGTGTATGAGATGGAAGAAGATCAGATCGGATATATCGCTGTAAGTGAGTTTGACAGTGTAACATATCATCAGTTTGAAGCAGCTCTTGAGGATCTTGAAGCGCAGGGGATGAAAGGACTTGTGATCGATCTTCGGAATAATCCGGGCGGAAACTTTGAGACGGTAACGGATATGCTGAAACTGCTTCTTCCGGAAGGCGTGATCGTGTCAACGAAAGATAAAAACGGAAATGTAGAAGAAGTTACATGTGATGGAACGAATGAATTTGATAAACCGCTGGCTGTTCTTGTAAATCAGTACAGCGCCAGTGCGTCTGAAATCTTCAGCGGAGCTGTGCAGGATTATGGAGTAGGGAAGATCGTCGGCATGACGACGTATGGAAAAGGCGTTGTCCAGCAGCTTATGGATCTCGGCGACGGAACGTGTTTGAAGATGACGGAGCATCAACGGGAAAGGCGTTGAGCCGGATGTAGAAGTTGAGTATGAATATGATGAAAATAATCCTGAAGCAGATTCACAGCTGGAGAAAGCTTTGGAAGTCGTGAAAGATCAGATGTAAAAGCAGAAGACTGCTAAAGAAAAAAGCGGAACAGTCATCCACACTGTTTCGCTTTTTTTCTTTAAAGAATTAATTATTCAAATCGGTTTTCTTGAATTGGTTCTCTTATATTATGTCCTGTTTTTCGGAGTGTTTCTGTGATAATATCACTTAGTATGGGAGTTTTGTGATATGATCACACGGGCTCATCGGCAGTGTTTTGTTTTGGACTTTTCGCTTTGCAGATGAGCTGAGTCATTGTTCCCATGGGACAGTAAACACACCAGCTTCTCGGTTTGAACAAGATCATTGTCACTAAACCAAGTACGGTAGATGTAAGCATAACGCTGTAAAATCCAAAAGCGAATTGTGCGACGCCGGGGTGGAAGACTGTGCCGTGATATGCCCAGTTCCATGGAAGAGAGAAAGTCCACAAAAGCGTAACCGCCTGTTTTAGACTGCGGACGTTTGCAAATACAAGTCCTGTGTTCCAAAGCATCTGGAAAAACATAATAAAGAAAAAGATTAAAAATCCATAACGGAACCATTTACTTTTCATCCAGCGTGGAATATCTTTTTTTCTGGAAAGCCCGAAACGGCCGCCGATCAGCCCGAAGAGCTGCCCTCTTCCACAGTAGCGGTTGCAATATCCCTTTGTTCCTTTTGCAAGAGAGATAATCAAAGGGATGAAGAAACAGAGAAGTCCGATCCATGCAAAGAGGATGTTGAAAAATCCGAGGATCAAATAAGCAAGGGATACGATCCACAGATAGTCATACCAATGTTTTTTCATAACTGTACCTCCTTGATCGCGATGACAGATGCCGGACATTCGACAGAACATTTTCCGCAGCCGACACATTTTTCGGGATTGATCTTAGCCACGATCCCCCTGAAGATTACGATGGCGTTCATCGGACAGACTTTGACGCAGCATCCGCATGCCACGCAGTCACTTTCCGAGACGAATGCTTTTCTTTTTTTTCTGATTTTCTTTTCCGCAGTTTTTTCCATGACGGACCTCCTAACAATTTTGTTTTATCAATATAGCATGCAGCAGCAGATGTTTCCGTGATATAATCACGCAGCAGCAGAAGATTCTCTTTTATACATGACGAAACGTTCAAACTTTGATATAGTAAGGAAGTATGAAAAATCAAGTATAAGGAGTCAGGGAGATGGATATATTAATTGTTATGTGTATTGGGATTATTGCAGGGCGTTTTTCTTTTCTGCGGCGCGGAAAAAAGATAAATGAATACTTTTCCCTGCTCTGCACATTCGTTTTAATCTTTTCTATGGGAGTGATGCTTGGAAAGAAGGAGAATTTCTTTGAAGAACTGTCATCGCTTGGTCTGACAAGCTTTCTGTTCTTTCTCATTCCGACGGCGCTTTCTATCCTCTTTGTCTATGTACTGACAAGAGTTTTTATGAAGAAAGAAAAATAAGTTGTCAGGAAGAAAATAAGATTTTGGGAAAGAAGGGTTGAAGATGATTGTTTTTCTAACAATATTGTCCTTACTGTCAGGACTCGCTTATGGTTATTTCGATGTGGAAAGCAGCTTCATTACTGCCATTACGCAGAACACGAATATTGTTTTATATTTGTTAATGTTTTCCGTTGGGATAAGTATCGGAATGTATGACGGGATCATGCAAAAAATACGCGAATATCATATTAAGATTTTTATTATTCCGATCGGGATTATCATCGGTTCTCTTTTGGGAGGTGTGCTTTGTTCTGTCATTATTAAAATGCCGGCAGGAGAAGCGACGGCGATCGCAAGCGGACTGGGATGGTACAGTCTTTCAGGTGCGACGATCAGTAAAATGGTAGGAGCGGAAGCAGGAAGCATTGCTTTTTTGAGTAACCTTATGAGGGAAATCTTTTCTTTTTTTATTATTCCGTTTTTGGCGGTGCACTTTAATTATTATACATGCATCGCTCCGGCTGGAGCGACCAGTGAAGATACGACGCTTCCTGTCATGTTAAAATATACAAATGAAGAGACGGTCGTACTGTCTGTTTTAAATGGTGTGATCTGCTCTTTTTGTGTACCGATCCTTATTTCGTTTTGTTTAAATATAAGATAAGAAACAGAATAATATCCGGGGGACGAGTCAGAAGATTTATGCTTTTTAAAGAAGCCGGATTATAAAAATATGAAAAAATTAGCACTCGATGCTTGACAGTGCTAACAACAAGTGCTATATTCCTAATAGAACACGAAAACAAAGGAGGGATTAGCATGAATATAAACAGATTTACACAAAATTCACTTCAAGCGGTGCAAAACTGCGAGAAGATCGCCGCAGATAACGGGAATCAGGAATTGGCGCAGGAACATTTACTGTATGCGCTGCTTACACAGGATGACAGTCTGATCTTAAAATTGTTTGAAAAGATGAATATTCAAGGTCAGCTTTTGATCAACAGAGTGGATCAGGCGATCGGAAAGCGTCCAAAAGTTCAGGGCGGTCAGCTTTTCGTAGGGCAGGATCTGAACAATGTGTTGATCCATGCCGAGGATGAGGCGAAACAGATGGGAGACGAATACGTTTCCGTAGAGCACCTTTTCCTTTCCCTGTTAAAATATGCAAGTAAAGAGATGAAACAGATTTATCGGGAATTTGGTATCAGCCGGGAAGGATTTCTGCATGCACTTTCCACTGTCAGAGGCAATCAGAGAGTGACAAGCGATCATCCCGAAGCGACTTATGATACGCTGAACAAATACGGACAGGATCTGGTAGAACGGGCAAGGGATCAAAAGCTTGATCCGGTGATCGGTCGTGACGAGGAGATCAGAAATGTGATCCGCATTCTTTCCCGTAAGACGAAAAACAATCCGGTGCTTATCGGAGAACCTGGAGTCGGAAAGACAGCGGTCGTGGAAGGTCTTGCTCAGCGGATCGTCAGCGGAGACGTTCCCGAAGGACTGAAAGAGAAGACGATCTTCTCTTTGGATATGGGTGCTCTTGTTGCAGGTGCAAAGTATCGGGGAGAGTTTGAGGAACGTCTGAAAGCAGTTCTTGAAGAAGTGAAAAACAGTGATGGAAAGATCATCCTGTTTATTGATGAGCTGCACACGATCGTTGGAGCAGGAAAGACAGACGGCGCTATGGATGCCGGAAATATGTTAAAACCGATGCTTGCAAGAGGTGAACTTCACTGCATCGGAGCAACAACGCTTGATGAGTATCGTCAATATATCGAGAAAGACGCGGCTTTGGAACGTCGTTTCCAGCCGGTTTTGGTTGACGAACCTACGGTGGAAGACGCTATTTCTATTTTGCGCGGACTGAAAGAGCGTTATGAAGTATTTCACGGAGTGAAGATTACAGACAGCGCCCTTGTGGCTGCGGCAATGTTGTCAAACCGATATATTTCAGACCGTTTTCTGCCGGACAAAGCGATCGATCTTGTCGATGAAGCCTGCGCGCTTATTAAGACAGAACTGGATTCCATGCCGACAGAGCTGGATGAACTAAGAAGAAGGATCATGCAGCTTGAGATTGAAGAAGAAGCATTGAAAAAAGAAGAAGACCGATTGAGCCGTGAACGTCTGGAGCATTTGCAGGAAGAGCTGGCAGGGCTGAAAGAAGAATATGCGGGCAAAAAGGTACAGTGGGACAATGAAAAGCATTCTGTTGAACGGGTACAGAAAATCCGTGAAGAGATCGAGCAGGTAAATAAAGAGATCAGTAAGGCGCAAAGAGAGTATGATCTGAACAAAGCCGCAGAACTGCAGTACGGAAAACTTCCTCAGCTTCAGAAACAGCTTGAAGAAGAGGAAGAGAAGGTGAAAGAAAAAGAGCTGTCGCTTGTTCATGAAGCAGTGACGGATGAAGAGATCGCAAGGATCGTTTCCAGATGGACAGGAATTCCTGTAGCGAAATTAAATGAAAGTGAAAGAAATAAAACACTTCACCTTGCGAATGAACTTCACAAAAGAGTGATTGGTCAGGACGAAGGGGTCGAACTTGTAACAGAAGCGATCATTCGTTCCAAAGCCGGAATCAAAGACCCGGGCAAGCCGATTGGATCGTTCCTTTTCCTCGGACCGACAGGCGTAGGAAAGACAGAACTGGCGAAAGCTTTAGCACAGAGTCTGTTTGACGATGAGAATAATATGGTGCGGATTGACATGAGCGAGTATATGGAAAAATATTCCGTGTCAAGACTGATCGGAGCGCCTCCGGGATATGTCGGATATGACGAGGGCGGTCAACTGACGGAAGCCGTTAGAAGAAAACCGTATTCGGTTGTACTGTTTGACGAGGTGGAAAAGGCGCATCCTGACGTATTCAACGTATTGCTGCAAGTGCTGGATGACGGAAGAATCACGGATTCACAGGGACGTACTGTAGATTTTAAAAATACGATCCTGATTATGACATCCAATATCGGTGCAGGTTATCTGCTGGACGGCATAAACGAAGACGGAACAATCGCGGAAGAGGCACAGAGTATGGCGATGAATGATTTGAGAGCTCATTTCAGACCGGAATTTTTGAACCGTCTTGATGAGATCATTATGTTTAAACCATTGACGAAAGAAAATATTCGTGCGATTATTGACTTGTTAGTAGCAGATGTAAACAGACGGCTGGAAGAAAAAGAGCTGACGATCGAGCTGACAGAAGCGGCAAAAGACTGTGTCGTAGAGGGCGGATACGATCCGATGTACGGGGCAAGACCGTTGAAGAGATATCTGCAGAAAAATGTAGAGACACTGGCTGCGCGGCTGATTCTTGCCGGAAATGTCGGAAGAGAAGATACGATCCTGATCGATGCGGCAGACGGAAGACTGAAAGCAGATGTGAAGCGGATAAACAGTGCAGGCGGACACGAAGTATAAGCCAAATATGAGAAATTCAGAAAGAAGAGAGCCTGCACAGTGCCGGTGCGTGAAAGGATGACGCAAGTGACACCGATTATCTTTCATATTGATGTAAATTCGGCTTATTTGAGCTGGACGGCTGTAGAACAATTAAAAAACGGTGCAAAAGTGGATATACGCGAGATTCCGGCAATCATCGGCGGAGATCAGAAATCCCGTCACGGCGTTGTCCTTGCGAAATCCACTTCTGCAAAAAAATATGGCATCCGCACAGGGGAACCTGTTGCGAATGCCTTTCGCAAGTGTCCGAATCTTGTGATGTATCCGCCGGATCATCGAATGTATCGGGAGAAAAGCAGACAGATGATGGAATATTTAAAGATATTTACGAAGGAGATCGAGCAGGTCAGCGTAGATGAATGCTATATGGATTTCACAAAAATCAGCGACAGATACAGCTCGCCCATCGACGGAGCGATCGAGATCAAAGACGGAATCAGGAAGAATTTCGGATTTACGGTAAATGTCGGGATCTCAACGAACAAATTACTTGCGAAAATGGCGTCAGATTTTGAGAAACCGGATCGGATACACACGTTGTTTCCGGAGGAGATAAAAGTAAAGATGTGGCCCCTTCCGATCGGGGATCTTTATATGGCAGGAAAATCCAGTGTGCAGGTTTTGAAAAAACTGGAGATCAACACGATCGGGGCATTGGCGCAGTCAGATCCTGAACTGATCGTGCTTCATCTGAAAAGTCATGGAAGGATGCTGTGGGAATTTGCAAACGGGATCGGTGCATCGGCTGGTCAGTCAGAACCGGAAGAAGCGAAAGGAATCGGAAATTCCACTACTCTTAGAGAAGATGCGCAGACGTTGGAAGAAGTATGCCCGGTATTTGAAGAATTGGCAAAGAGCGTTGGAAGACGTTTGAAGAAAGCGGGAAAAAAGGCGAAAATGGTCAGTATGGAGATCAAATATTATGATTTCCGCACATTATCCCATCAGATGCAGTTGGAGAAACCATCGAATGAAAGCAGTGTATTATATAAGGCGGCAGTTGCTTTGTTTCAGGAAGCATGGAGCGGGGAGCCGGTGCGGCTTCTCGGGATCAGAACGTCGAAATTAGTGGACGAAGACGAACCTGAACAGCTTACGCTTTTCGATATACAGCCGCCGAAAGAGCCGGATGAGAAACATAAGCGTCTGAAAAAGGCAATGGATGAACTGAACAAAAAGTATGGAGAAGGTTCGGTCATAAAGGCAAGCCTTATGAAAAAGAAAAAATAAATTTCAAAATCTTATTCAAAAAATCTTTAGAATTTCTTTTGAATCTTATATCAGCCTCCTTTAGATTTACAGGATATCCTGTAGATAGTTAAAGGAGGCTGATTTTTTTATGAGCATATCTGAACTTACCGAGTATTTTTTACAATATGGAGCGTTTTTTATTTATTTGATCGTGCTTTTGGAATATTTGAACCTTCCGGGATTTCCGGCTGGTGTGATCATGCCGCTGGCAGGAATTTGGGCTGCGAAAGGGGAAATCAGCTTCCCGATGGTCATGATCCTTACTGTTTTTGCAGGATTGACCGGAAGCTGGGCATTATATCTGCTTGGCAGATTCGGCGGCGGAAAAGTGATGGAATTTTATTTTAAGAAATTTCCAAAGCAGCAGCCGGTGATTGAAGAGAAGATGGCGTTTTTGAGAGAAAAAGGCGGAACAGGCGTGTTTGTAAGTAAACTTCTTCCGATGGTTCGGACGCTTATTTCGATTCCTGCAGGAATGGTAAAAATGAATTTTACAAAATATACGGTCAGTTCCGTGTGTGGGATCTTCCTTTGGAATCTGGCATTTGTAGGGGCAGGATATTTCTTCGGAGATGCGGCGATCAATTTCTTTACATAATTTTAGGGCGTTTGTGGAAAGCAAACAGGAAATCATACCGAAATAAGGCGAGAGAATCCAGACAAGGGGGAAATGACATGAAAATCGCAATGTTGACAAATAATTACAGACCATTTGTAGGGGGCGTGCCGATCTCAGTAGAGCGTCAGGCGAAGGAATTAATTAAATTAGGACATAAAGTGACGGTGTTCGCGCCGATGTACGGAGAAACAGAAGAAGAAAAAGCGGCGGTTTTAGCGGCTGATGCATCTGCTTTCGAGCAGGTTGTCCGGTATGGAACACAGAGAAGGAAGATGGACAACGGAATGGTGTATCCAAGCTTTTATCCTTCGGAGATCATGGAAACGTTCGAAAGAGAAACGTTTGACTGCATCCATGTACATCATCCGATGTTCGTAGGACCGTGCGCGCTTTATTTGAAGCGAAAATATCGCCTTCCGCTTATTTATACTTATCATACAAGATACGAAGACTACCTGCATTACATACCCGGACTGCGTGTCGATGAGAACAGCTTTGAGCTCAAAAAGAAAGCCGTTGGTCTGATTCAGACAAAGCTGATACCTGCTTATATGAGCTGGTTTGCGAATCAATGTGATCTCGTGCTTGCGCCGTCGGCGGGAATGCAGAAGATACTGTGGAAGTATGGGATGAGGAGCAGATCCGCCGTATTTCCGACAGGACTTGAAGAATCATTTTTCAGAACGGATGAGCAGAGGGCGCAAGAAATCAGAGAGACATATATAGGAAAGAAAAAGCATTTATATGTTACGGTATCCAGACTGGAAAAAGAGAAAAATTATGAATTTATCCTTCGCGGAATTGCGAAGATCAAAGAGGAAGCCGGGGATGATTTTCATGTGATGATTCTTGGAGACGGAAGTCAGAAAAGGGAATTGAAAACGAAGGCGGCTCTTTTGGGTATCAGCGATCTTGTGACTTTTGCAGGAAATGTACAGAACGAGGACGTGAAACATTATGTACATGCGGCAGACCTGTTTTTGTTTGCGTCAAAGTCCGAGACACAGGGAATCGTTTTGGCAGAGGCGATGGCAGCAGGAACTCCGGTCGTTGCAGTTCATGCGGTCGGTTCTGATGATATTGTCGAAGACGGGATCAATGGATTTTTGACCGAGGAAGAGGAAAGCAAGTGGGCTGAGAAAGTAATTGAAGCTTCACAGCCGAAGAACAGGTTCAAAATGAAAAAAGCAGCTTTGGCGGAAGCGCAAAATTATCGCTCCGGCACACTTGCCTTATATGAAGAGATGCTCTACAATCAATGTATCTGCGAAAAAGCAATGGATCAACAGAAAGACGGAAAAGGAGAATATTTTTATGAAAACGGAGAAGATCACGGAGAACGTACTGCAATGGCTGTTCACAAAATATCTCACATTGCTTGAAAAGACAGTGAAAATAAACTGGCATGAAGAAAATGAATACGGGGAAAGTCAGATATTTGGGTTTTGGCATGAGGACAGTTTCTTTATGAATCTTGTGCTTGATCGTCTCGCGGATAAGACAACACCCGTAGATGTGATCGTTACAGCCGATACGCGGGGAAATTATATTGAACATATGATAAAACGGTGCGGCGGGAATGCGCTGCGTGTTCCTGACGGGTATAAAGCATTCGGCGCATTGAAAAAGATTGTCTGCGATTCTTATGAAAAGGCGCATTCGATCGCTGTTGCGTTAGATGGACCGCTTGGTCCCAGACATGAGCCGAAAAAACTGGCGTTTTATTTGTCAGAACATGCAGAAGAGTCGTTTGTAGGGATCAGTCTTTCTTATTCGTCCTGCATTCGTCTGACGCGTAGATGGGATAAATATGTGATACCGCTTCCATTTACGACAGTTGACGTTGCGGTGAAAGATTATGGAGTCGTTTCCAAAAAGGCGATTCCTGATCTTCCGGTCAGCGCAGAAGCACAAATCAGAGAAGTATGCATTACACAGACAGTATAAAAATGATAGGAAATGACAAAAGGAGAGGGAGTAAGAGATGGAAATTAATCATGTATTGATCGTAGAAGATGATAAGGAGATCAGAGAAGGTGTTCAAATATATCTGCAAAGTCAGGGGTATGTGGTGTTTCAGGCGGCAGATGGGATCGAAGGTTTGGAAGTGATTGAAAGAGAAGAAATCCATCTGGCGATCGTGGATATTATGATGCCGCGGATGGACGGAATCAGGATGACGATGAAGCTTCGGGAAAAGCATGATTTTCCGGTTATCATGTTGTCCGCAAAATCAGAAGAAGTCGATAAGATCATGGGACTTAATATCGGGGCGGATGATTATGTGACGAAACCGTTCACTCCGATGGAGCTGATGGCAAGGGTCAATTCTCAGCTGCGCAGATATCGAAAATTTCTTGAAAGACTGACGCCTCAGGAAAATACTCATGTTATCGGAGGCCTTGAAATCAACGAGGACACTGTGGAAGTGACGATGGACGGCAATCCGGTGAAACTGACTCCGATTGAATACAAGATCCTTTTATTGCTTGCGAAAAATCCGGGGCGGGTCTTTTCGGCAGAAGAAATCTATGAGAGGGTATGGCAGGAGAAAGCAATCAACACAGATACGATCATGGTGCATGTGAGAAATATTCGGGAAAAGATTGAGATTGATCCGAAAAATCCAAAATATTTGAAGGTGGTGTGGGGCGTTGGATACAAAATTGAAAAACAGCCGTAAATTCGCAGTGATCGTGCTTCTTCTCTTTTTGGCTGCCTGTTCGTCGGTTATGATGTCTCAGTATGGAGCGATCCGTCGGACGATTGAATCGCAGAAAGAAGCGGAAAATCAGTCGGGAGATACTGCAAGCAGTATGGCAAACACGCTGGCAGAGGGAAATTATCTCCTTTATAATCGATATGTAAGGGATACAGATCCGGCAGAAGTGCTTTCCCTTTACGGACAGCAGAGATTTGATCTGGCAGAGAAATATTTAGATTATGAATTGATTGACGGTCAGGATGAGGTGATTGCCTCTGATCTGTCGGAAGAAGAACTGGAGAACTTAAATGCGGAGGATGGTAAAAAATATGCATTCCGCGTGAAATATGTATTTTCAGACAGTGGGGAACTGGAAGACGTTCAGATCGGGGGAACGGCATTTGATGCGGCGGCAGCATATAATATGGAGTCGATCTACATTAATGAAGCTGCAAGCGTAGAGAATTACGGTCAGATCTCCTCGATTACGAACCTTGAAGATGTTACGATCCTTTACGGGATGACAGATGAAAATCTCGAAGCCTACGGGAAAATCGTTGCTTCGGAAGAGGGCGAATGGTATGCATATTACGATCTTAGTTATATCGGCGCATACCGGGATCCTTTGGAGATCTTAAGCGTTCTGCTGATCGCAGCGGCGCTTCTTATGCCATTTATCAAACGTCTTGATTTAAGTGAGATGAAAATATTCCGCGTACCTTTTGAAGTGGCGGGTGCAGGATTATTATTCTTTTCTTTCGGCGGCTTTGATGTGATGACGTATGTCGTTTATCATACGGTGAAGAAAACGTTCCTTCCGGCAGGATTTGAGCCGGTTATATCTGTAATCAATTTCCTTTTGTGGATGTTTTTGTTTGGAATGCTTTTTTGGTGTGTTACATCACTTCGGGCAATGTTTCGGATGAAGAAGGCATACTGGACGGAAAGGACGCTGACGGCAAGAATGCTGAGAAAGATGAAGAACAAAGAAGGAGAAAACGAAGGAAAGATAAGAAAGAAAGCAGGCAGGATCTTAACGAGGATAAAGAACTTTTTTGCCCGGCAGTATGACGCGCTGCTTCATCTTGATTTTCAGGATAAAACGAATCGGACGATCCTTCGCGTCGTGCTTATCAACTTCGCCATTCTGTTTGTCGTATGTCTCTTTTGGTGGTATGGAACAGTTGCGCTGGTCGTTTATTCTGTGCTGTTGTTTATGTTCCTGAAAAAATATACGCAGGATCTTTCTAAAAAATATGAGGTTTTGCTGAAGTCTACAAATCAGTTGGCAGAAGGCCGTCTGGATATTCCGATCGAAGGCGACGTCGGTCTGTTCAATCCGATACAGGAAGAATTGAAGCGGATTCAGAAAGGATTTAAAAAAGCGGTAGATGAGGAAGTGAAGAACGAGCGCATGAAAACAGAACTTGTTACGAATGTTTCTCATGATCTCAGAACGCCGCTGACAGCGATCATCACATATACGGATCTTCTGAAAAATGAAAAGGATGAAGAAAAGCGGAAAGAGTATATTCATGTTTTGGAGAGAAAATCTCTTCGTCTGAAAGTGTTGATCGAAGATCTGTTTGAGATCAGCAAAGCTGCGAGCAAAAGCGTTGTGATGCACTTTATGAAAGTTGATATTGCCGGATTATTTAAGCAGGTTGAACTGGAAAATGACGGGAAGATCAAAGAGGCGAATCTGGAATTTCGGACGAAGCTTCCGGAACAGAAAGTTGTCATGTGGCTTGACAGCGAGAAAACCTATCGTATCTTTGAAAACCTTATCGTGAATATTACAAAGTATGCAATGCCGCATACAAGAGTTTATATTGAGATGACAGAGCAGGAGAACGGAGTTCATATTACAATGAAAAATGTTTCTGCGACGGAGTTGAATTTTAATCCTGATGAGATTACAGACCGTTTTGTGCGGGGAGATTCTTCGAGAAATACGGAAGGTTCGGGACTTGGATTGGCAATCGCGAAAAGTTTTGCTGAGCTGCAGCACGGTTCGCTGAAGATCTCGACAGAAGCAGATCTGTTTAAAGCTGACCTGTATCTTCCGAAATTAGAAGAACCGGCTGAAAATTCACAGGAGGGATCTCCTGAAAATCTGTCAATGAGAAAATAGTACAGAGCAAGCAAAGAATGTCGGGAGAGTAGTGACTCTTCCGGCATTTTGTGGTACTCTTTTGGTAGAAAAAAGGATCGGCATAGAAAAGAGAGATGATAAGAAAAATATGCTGGTATAAAGAATGAGAAAAGGGAGGAAAAAAGATGAAATATGAGATCAAGGGCGGAGAGCTTCCGGTAGTAGTCTGCTTTATGGATGCCGGAGAAACAATGATCACAGAGAAAGGTTCTATGAGCTGGATGTCACCGAATATGAAGATGGAGACAACTTCTAACGGCGGAGTCGGAAAAGCGCTTGGAAGAATGTTTGCAGGAGAGGCAATCTTCCAAAACCGGTATACGGCAGAAGGAGGTCCGGGAATGATCGCTTTTGCATCCAGTTTCCCGGGGCAGATCAAACCGTGGGAAATTATGCCGGGAAGAGAGATCGTCGTACAGAAATCGGGATTTTTAGCAGCGCAGGAAGGGGTTGAATTGTCTGTTTTCTTCCAGAAAAAATTAGGAGCGGGTCTGTTCGGCGGAGAGGGCTTTATTATGCAGAGACTTTCGGGACAGGGACTGGCGTTCCTTGAATTTGACGGATCGGTCGTAGAATATGGACTTCAGCCGGGGCAGCAGATCGTAGTTGATACAGGATATCTTGCGGCGATGGACGCTACTTGTAAAATGGAGATCCGTACAGTGCCCGGAATTAAAAATATGATGTTCGGCGGAGAAGGATTGTTTAACACGGTGATTACCGGACCGGGACGGGTCTGGCTTCAGACGATGCCGATCTCGAATGTGGCAGGCGCAATCTTAAGATATCTCCCGTCCAAATAAGTAGAATAGCATGCTATGAAAATAATATTAAATATACAGGAAAAATCAGAAATTGTTATTCGTGAATCATTTTAGAATTGTCTAAGCTCTTCTGTCAGGATCAACATGGAAAATTATTTGTCCGTTTTGATCCTGACAGGCAGACGCTTCCTCTCTTTTTTTAATCTAAAAACATTTTAGATCCCATCCATTGTCTCATATGTTCAATCATTTTTACGTCAGGCTCGATATATACGCATGCGTTTTTCTGATCGAGAGAGAGCATAACCGCATAGACAGATGCGTTTTCATTGCCGGAAGTAAAATCATATATTTTATCAGGATGGAAGGAGTTCAGCCGCGGAGATTTTTTCGGAGCAATGATCTCAGCAGACTGAATATCAAAATTGAGCATATTTTTTCTTTTTGATTTATTATAAATGGCATCGATCTGAAAATCGTGGTTTAAGATCATGTATTCATATTCTACATTGAATTTTGAAAAAATAAAATAATAACCGATCATCAGGATCAAGATTGCAATAATAAATGATAAGAATCCGAGAAAAGGCATTCCTAAAACAGCGGCTGCTGCCGCAAGAGCGATGACAAGGATGCTGATAAAAATGCCGGATGCTTTCAGTTTACGGGTTACGAGTTGTTCATATAATGCGTCATTCATAGTTCTTGATTTCCTTTCAGGTAATTTATGACCATCATAGCGACCTTGAATGTCATGGCATCTTCGAAAGTGCGAAGATCCAAACCTGTCTGTTTTTCAACTTGTTCCAGACGGTAGATCAGCGTATTGCGGTGCATGTGCAGCTGTCTGGCAGTCTCTGCAATATTCAGGTTGTTTAAAAAGAAACGGTTGATTGTAGCCGTAAGCTCAGGATCAAGCGCTTCCGGTGTCGAAGTGCCGAATATTTCGGAAAGAAAATTCTCACATAAAGAAGCAGGAAGCCGATAGATCAGTCGTCCGATCCCCAGTTCATTATACGGGAAAATATTTTGCTCTGAATAGAAGAGACGTCCGACTTTCAGCGCCAGGCTCGTCTCGCGGAAGGCATCTGAGATATCGGAAAGGGTGTTCATTACCGAACTGTAGGACAGGCGGACATGGATAAGCGCTTCCGTGTTGAGCGTGTCTACAATTATTTCTGCAATATGTCTCATATCTTCAAAAGATTCTTCCTGCTTTAAGGGACGAAGGATTGCAAGCAATGTCTCCGTCACCGGAACAATGTACGTTTTTGAACGGGAAGAAAACAGGTTCTTTAATATCGCGCCTGATGTTTCGTCAAAATTCTTTCCTTCGATAAGAAAGAGAATCCTCTTTTCATCCGGATTGATATGAAGTCTTGCGGCGCGGTCGGCAATTTCATAGCGGGGAATATTCTCAGTCATTAATCCCTGAAGAAAATCTGTCCGGTTATATTTTTCTTTATAAGCGGTACAAAGACAATGGATCTGTGTCAATGCAGACGCGATCTGTTCGGGATCTGTGTCTGAGACTTGAAGCGATACACCGGTGATCCGGTGCAGTTCCCGCAGCGCTCTTTCCAGTTCTTCCGTCAGTGCGGCAGGATCCGTTGCCCGGATGGCAGCTTGTTCTGTGTTTTGTTCCATAGATTAACCTCACCTTGCATAAAGAGGCTGCACCCGAAACAAGTGCAGCCCCCTTTTATTCTTTTATAAGCAGCATGGCCAGAATGAACTTCTGATCAAACCGGGCGTTTTGACAGCCGCATAACTGCTGTTTTGATTTTAAATCATTAGTTTGTAATCGTCAACTCTGTTTCTTTGTCAAATACGTGAATCTTCTCCATATCAAGTGCAAATACTGCTTTATCTCCTGTGCGCAGTGTTGTACGCGGGTTAACGCGCGCTGTCATCTGCGTTCCCTCTAAATCAAAGTAAAGGAATACTTCTGCGCCGAGAAGCTCGTATACTTTGATCTCGGATTCGATGATGCTGTCCGGGGAGTTGCTGATAAATGCCTGAGAGTCATGTACGTCTTCAGGACGGATACCGAGAACAACTGTCTTTCCGTCATAGTTTCCATCGATGAGAGCCTGTTTCTTGGAAGCCGGAACTTTTAATACATGTTTTCCGACTGACAGTGTTACATCATTGCCTTTGACTGAGCAGACTGCATCCATGAAGTTCATCTGCGGAGATCCGATAAATCCTGCAACAAAGAGATTGCACGGTGTATTGTAAAGATTCTGCGGTGTATCAACCTGCTGAACAACTCCGTCTTTCATAACGACGATTCTTGTTCCCAGTGTCATAGCCTCTGTCTGGTCATGTGTTACATAGATGATCGTTGCGCCGAGGTTCTCGTGAAGTTTAGAGATCTCGATACGCATCTGAACTCTCAGTTTTGCGTCAAGGTTGGAAAGCGGCTCATCCATAAGGAAGACTTTCGGATTACGAACGATGGCACGCCCCATAGCAACACGCTGTCTCTGTCCGCCTGAAAGAGCTTTCGGTTTACGGTCAAGCAGTTTGTCCAGGTCAAGGATTCTTGCTGCTTCACGAACTTTTTTATCAATCTCTGCTTTCGGTACTTTACGAAGTTTCAGACCAAATGCCATATTATCATATACAGTCATGTGCGGGTACAGAGCGTAGTTCTGGAATACCATTGCGATGTCACGGTCCTTCGGCTCTACATCGTTCATAACTTTTCCGTCAATCTTGAATACTCCGTCAGAAATATCTTCCAGACCTGCGATCATACGAAGCGTTGTAGATTTACCGCATCCGGACGGTCCTACGAAGATGATGAATTCTTTGTCTGCGATCTCAAGGTTGAAATCTTTTACCGCATGAAATCCGTTAGGATAGATTTTCTGAATGCCTTTGAGTGATAAACTTGCCATTTTATGTTCCTCCTGAAAATAAAAATGTTTTCTGAATTTGCTTATGAAATAAGTATAACCGTAAGCCGGAAACCGGACAATGTTACGAGTGACTAAAAAAAGAAGGAAAAAGTGTACATGTTGACGAAAAATAAGAAATCGTCTACAATAGCACTATCGTAAATTATGAAATCAAGGAAAGAAAAGAGGAATAAAATTATGGCAAATCCGATCGTTACATTTGAGATGGAAAACGGAGATATCATGAAAGCAGAGCTGTATCCTGAAGTTGCGCCGAATACAGTGAACAACTTTATTTCATTAATTAACAAAGGATTTTATGACGGATTGATCTTTCATCGCGTGATCCGCGGATTCATGATCCAGGGCGGATGTCCGAATGGAAACGGAATGGGAGGTCCGGGATATGCGATCAAAGGTGAGTTTACGCAGAACGGATTTAAAAACGACCTTGCACATGATCCGGGCGTTCTTTCAATGGCACGGGCAATGCATCCGGATTCTGCGGGAAGTCAGTTCTTTATCATGCATGAGAAATCTCCGCATCTCGACGGAGCTTATGCAGCTTTCGGAAAAATTACGGAAGGGATGGATGTTGTAAATAAGATCGCGGAGACAGCGACAGATTACAGTGATCGTCCGCTTGAAGCACAGAGAATGAAAAAAGTGACTGTAGAATTGTTCGGAGAAACATACAGTGAACCGGAAACAGTGTAAGTTCTGTAAACTGCAGAAAGGTGAAAGTACAAAAGCGGAGACGTCGGGCGTCTCCGCTTTTTGGTATTAGTTTGTCTTTATAACCGATATTCCATAATATAGTCATCCATGAAAAAACCATTTCCGATGTCATTTTTTTGAGCGTCGATCGTCTGAAAGCCGAGATGGCGGTATACGTTTAAAGAACCGTCATTGTGTTTGTTGCATGTCAGCCAAATAGCAGAATATCCTTGTTTTCGGCACAGTTCTTTCAGAAAATCAAACAGAAAAGTTGCCAGATGTCTGCCACGGTACTCTTTGGCAAGATAGAGTTTGCTCAAAAACAATCTGCCGTCCTTGTCTGGACGGATCGATACATATCCGCACAGCTTTTCCTGATCGAGAAGCCGGTAATATTCATATCCTTCAAGAACCTGTTTTTGCAATGCAGGGCAGGATTGGAAACGGTCGAGCATATATTCTACCTGTTCGCTTCCGATGATCGGTGTAAAATGTTCATGCCAGATCACATCCGCCAAGTCGGCGATTTCCTGAAGATGTTCGGTGCTTTCAGCTTTTTGAATGCTGATCGAGCGGTTCTTTTCATTGACTGAACTGTTCTGTTTCATGAAAAAGTCTCCCTTCTGTAATGTAAAGTACTGCTGTCTGAAATATTATAGTACATACAGGCTTTCTCCTGCAACTTTCTAAAAATAATATAAATTATTAGCACTCACCACAAAAGAGTGCTGATTTTCTATTGACTTTTAAATATCTCCGTACTAGAATGTCTGTTAGACATGGAAACAGAAAGCGTAAAGCTGATTGGATTCCGAAAGATCGGCAGAGGCGCAACTCATAAAATAAAAAAAGAGAAGGAGTGTTTACGATGGCAGTAAAAAAAGGAACATTATCGATTGACAGCGAGAATATATTTCCGATTATAAAGAAATGGGTATATTCAGATCATGATATTTTTGTGCGCGAGCTTGTGTCAAACGGATGCGATGCGGTTACAAAGCTGAAAAAGCTTGATATGATGGGAGAGTATGAACTTCCGGAAGATTACAAGGCAAAAATTGAAGTGATCGTAAATCCGGAAGAAAAGACGATGAAGTTTATTGATAACGGTCTTGGTATGACCGCTGAAGAAGTGGAAGAGTACATTACGCAGATTGCATTCTCAGGAGCGACACAGTTTCTTGAAAAATATAAAGACAAGACAACAGAAGACGATATGATCGGTCACTTCGGACTTGGATTTTATTCTGCATTCATGGTGGCAGATGAAGTTCAGATCGATACATTGTCTTATAAAGAAGGAGCATCTGCCGTACACTGGGCAAGTCAGGGCGGTACGGAATATGAGATGCAGGGAGGAAATAAAGAGACAGTCGGAACAGAGATCACGCTGTTTTTAAATGAAGACAGTCTTGCATTTGCAAATGAATATCGTGCAAGAGAAGTGATTGAAAAATATTGTTCTTTTATGCCTGTCGAGATCTTTCTTTCCAAGGCAAATGCAGAGCCGGAATATGAAACGATTGATGAGGAAGACGTGCTTGACACAGACGAAGTCGTAGAGCATATTACGGAAGAAGTTAAAGAAGGCGAAGAAGGCGAACCGAAGAAGAAAGCGAAGATCGTAAAACGTCCGGTTTCTTTGAGCGATACACATCCGCTGTGGAGTAAGAGTCCGAGCGAGTGCACGAAAGAAGAGTATATTGATTTCTATCGGAAAGTATTTATGGATTATAAAGAGCCTTTGTTCTGGATTCATCTGAATATGGATTATCCGTTTAACTTAAAAGGAATTCTGTATTTCCCGAAGATCAACACAGAGTATGAGTCCATTGAAGGAACGATCAAGCTGTATAACAATCAGGTCTTTATCGCGGACAATATTAAGGAAGTGATTCCTGAGTTCCTCATGGTGCTTAAAGGAGTGATCGACTGTCCGGATCTGCCTCTTAACGTATCGAGAAGCGCCCTGCAAAACGATGGATTTGTCAATAAAGTTGCCGATTACATTTCCAAGAAAGTGGCGGATAAACTGACAGGAATGTTTAAGACGGACAGAGAAAATTATGAGAAATACTGGGACGATATCAGTCCGTTTATCAAATTTGGATGCCTGAAAGATGAAAAATTCGGCGAGAAGATGAAAGATTCGATGATCTATAAAAATTTGGATCACAAATATCTGACATTAGAAGATATTATAAATGAAAGCAAAGCTGACGCTGCAAAAGAAGATGCAGAAAAGGCAGATGAAGAGACAAAGGAAGAGGAAGAAAAGGACGTTCAGACAGATGCAAAAGCAGACGCTGACGATCAGGATAAAGAGCCTGAGAAGACAAGTGTTTACTATGTGACAGATGAAGTTCAGCAAAGTCAGTATATCAATATGTTCAAAGCACAGGGTCAGGATGCCATCGTGCTGACACATAATATTGATTCTGCGTTTGTGACTTATCTTGAGCAGAAGCATGAGGACGTCCGTTTCCTGAGAATTGATGCAGATGTTCATGAATCTCTGAAAGATGAAGTTGCAGAAGATGAGAAGGAAGCTTTCGGAAAAATGGCGGACAGTCTTGTAGAAATCTTCCGCAAAGAGCTGAATGATGACAAGCTGGATGTAAAAGTTGAAAAATTAAAAGACGATAAAGTGGCGTCTATGGCTGTACTGTCAGAGGAAAGCCGCCGCATGGAAGAGATGATGAAGATGTACGGTATGAGCGGAATGGATCCGGCGATGTTCGGCAGCAAGGCAACGCTTGTACTCAATGCAAACCATCCGCTTGTGAAATTCCTGACAGAAAATAAAGAAAGCGAAAATGTAACGGTTATCTGTAAACAGCTCTATGATCTGGCAATGCTTGCTCATAAGCCGCTCAGTCCGGAAGAGATGACGGCGTTCGTACAGAGAAGCAACGAGATCATGCTTTTACTCACAAAATAAAACTACAGTTGATATTTCATTGAAAATATAACGAAATGGAATGGGGCTGTCGCTTTAACGATGAATCATAAAATCGTGAAGCGGCAGCCCCTAAATTAAACTCACTCTCTTTTATTATGAGATAGTTACGCTTTCTGTGTGCAATTTGAGAAAGTATTCATATCAATTTAGTAATTCAAAATCAATCTCTTTTTTCCTGAAGAAATTTTCCGTCATTTCATCCCATGCATGTTCTAACGTTTTATCCATCATAAAAGTTTTGAAGGAAGTTCCGGTAATACATGTCAATGTGCTGCCATCGTAGCGGATGTTCAGATAAAGTCCCTGCACAGCGTCCGGCTGAATTGAAAGACTGTTTTGTAAGATGAGCGTCTCGATCTTTTTCGGGGAAAGGCTGAATACAAAGTGAAAGGCAAGCGGCGTTCGTTTTCCTTTAATGAGAGAATAACAAAAGCTTCTTACGTTTTTCCAGTAAGAGTACTCAGGGAGAACAGCGTCAGAGTCAAAAAAATCTTTTTGGATAAAACCGTCAATGTGAAAGGTGTTGAATGTCGTGATCTCTCCCTCGATAAATGAAAAGTGGTCAAATGTTTCATTTAGAAGAAGATGGGACATGAAATCTTTGATATTTGTCAATGAAAATGCGATCATGAAAGACTCCTTATCATTGTATATTTGTGCAATTTTTCTATGAAGTTCCTGATATGACAGGATAATATTAATTGTATCACGAAACCAAGTCGGCGTCATTGACTTTTTGGAGTAAAAAAAGTATTATTACCTTGGATTATTTTTTATTTCATAGGAAAGTGCCTTTTGGCACTTCCGGTGATTGGAAAATAAAAAAGAGTATAATAAATAATAGGGAAATGAAATAAATGAAGAAGATAAAACAGAAAACAAAAAGAAAAATTGCTCTTGCGGTATGTATTCTTGCGGCAGTGCTTGTTATTGTGCTGCTCGTACAGGGAATCCGCGGGCTTTTTTATAAGAAGGCAGATACGTCGGCAGGACTGGAATATATTCATGGGGAAGAGAACGGTGATATCTCGGCGATCGAAAAGAAGATCGCTCTGCTTGAAAAGAATGACGGAGAAGACGGTGCGGGTGAAATGAGCCTGAAAGAGAAGTTTACCGGTGCGGTCATCGTAGGGGATTCCATTACGGAAGGATTTACAGAGTATGATATATTGAATACATCCAGCGTTGTGGCGAAGATCGGGGTGCATTTGGATGAATTGGACGAGCAGATTCAGCAGGTAAAAGAGTTAAGTCCAAGTATTATCTTCCTTTCGCTCGGAATGAATGATGTTGAGCATACAAACGGTGATGCAGAGAAATTCATCAAACAGTATGAGTCGGTTGTCGATGAAGTGAAAAAAAATGTTCCGGAAGCGCATATCTTTGTGAATGCGATCTTTCCGGTACAGGAAAAGGCAGTGAAAGAAAAGCCGGTTTTTGAAAAGATAGAAGAATATAACGATAAATTAAAAGAGTTGTGTGATAAAAAGAGAATCGGATTTATTGACAGTTCAGATCTTGTCTCGGACGAATATTATGAACAGGACGGCGTGCATTTTAAGGCGGCTTTCTATCCGGTTTGGGCTGGAAAAATGGCGGAGGTGGCAGGGTTATGAGTCAATGGAAGAAAAGAACGGTTCAGGTGATGCGTTATGTGACGTTCCTTTTGATCGTCGGATTTGTGGCTCTTTTGTTAATCTATACAAGCGGAAGCAATCGTCCGTTTGAGGAAGTAGAGCAGTTGGTAGAAGCCTCTTTGAAGAAAGACAATCTGGCGCTTCAGGACGGGTCTGCGCTGAAACGCAATTTTGGACTGAATGCGGCTGATTATGAAGGCGTAATGTATTATTCTTCAGAATTCAGCATTTCATCAGAAGAAGTTCTTCTTATTAAAGTGAAAAATGAGTCTCAGACGGCGGAAGTGTCTGAAGCGATCGAAGAACGGATCAAAATGCGGACGAATGATTTTGAAGGGTATGCGCCGGAGTCGGTACAGCTTTTGGAATCTGCAAAGCAGAGTGTGCGCGGAAAATATGTATTCTTTGCCGCTGCGCCGGAGGCAGAGAAATATTTGGAAGTATTTAACAACAGTTTATAAGGCGGGAGAGGGAACAGGCCGATGTTATTCAGCAGTATTACATTTTTGTTTATGTTTCTGCCAATCGTGATGGCAGTGTATTATCTCGTTCCGAACGGGGTGAAAAATATCGTCTTGCTTTTGGCAAGTCTGTTTTTCTATGCATGGGGAGAGCCGGTTTATGTTGTACTTATGATCTTGTCCATCGTATTGAACTATTTTTGCGGACAGGATATTGAAGCGAATGGGGATGATCCGAAGAAGGCAAAAAGGAGTCTTGTATTTGCGCTCGTGGCGAATCTCCTCATACTTGGATTTTTTAAATATTATGGATTTTTGCTCGATACGATCAATTCATTCCTTACAACGGATATTCCATACAGAGTTCTTCCTCTGCCGATCGGAATTTCGTTTTATACATTTCAGGCGATCTCCTATGTGATCGATATTTACAGGAAAGATGCAAAGCCGCAGAAAAATATTTTATATTTTGCACTTTACATCAGTATGTTTCCGCAGCTGATCGCAGGACCTATCGTCCGTTATGCGGATATCGAAGAACAGTTAAAAGAGCGCAAGGTGACGCTTCGCAAACTGGGACAAGGCTCGATGTATTTTATTATCGGACTGGCGAAAAAAGTGATCATTGCAAATTCGACAGGAGCGGTGTTTGAAGAAGTTGCGGCGATGTCAACCGGAAATTTATCTGTTCTGACTGCATGGATCGGGGTGTTTTCTTATGCGTTTCAGATATATTTTGATTTCAGCGGATATTCGGATATGGCGATCGGACTTGGAAAAATGTTCGGATTTGAATTTAAGAAAAATTTTGACCACCCGTATGTGTCTAAAAATGCGACGGAGTTTTGGCGGAGATGGCATATTTCTCTTGGCACATGGTTCAGGGAGTATGTGTATATTCCGCTTGGAGGAAACCGCTGTTCTGTCTCAAGAAATATATTTAATCTGATGGTCGTTTGGACTTTGACCGGAATGTGGCACGGCGCGGCGTGGAACTTTATCGCATGGGGCGTATACTACGGCGTGATCCTTGTAATGGAAAAGTATGTTTGGGGGTCTTCTGTAGAACAGCTCCCGAATCCGGTGCAGCATATTTATGCGGGTGTGGTGATCCTTGTAGGATGGGTCTTCTTCTTTAGTCCGAGTCTCGGATATGCTTTGCGTTATCTTTGGGCGATGATCGGAGGCGGAGCAGGGATCGCGGATGCAAAAGGTGCGTTTCTTTTATTTACTCACCTTTTGCTGTTTGTCATTGCGTCTGTAGGAAGTACCGCTTATGGAAGGAAACTTTTAAACGGAGCGGTTCGTCTTTCTTCAAACAGAACAGTAAGGATGACGGTGGGGGCTGTTCTCTATATGGGAATGTTCTTACTTTCAGTGGCATTTTTAGTGACAGATACATTTAATCCGTTTTTATATTTCAGATTTTAGGGGAATACTTATGAACAGCAGGAGAAGAAAAGGGCAGATTGAAAGCCTCATCGGGAAAATATTTATACTGAGTCTCTTTCTTATTTTGATCGTGAATCTGATCGTTCCGACGAAAGAAAAGTCGGAGGAAGAAAACCGGATGCTGGAGAAAAAACCGAAAGCAACGGTGTCTTCGATCATTTCCGGCGATTATATGGAGCAGTGGGAAAAATATGCAAGCGATCAGTTTTTCGGACGGAATTTTTGGAGAAAAATAAAAGTAAATGCAGATAAGATTGCGGGAGCAAAAGAGGAAAACGGCGTTTTTATCGGGAAGAACGGACAGTTACTGGAAGATATCGCTGTTCCTGATAACGAGCAGCTTGAAGCGAACACGAATGCCGTGAAAAACTTTGCGCAGACGTATTCGAATATTCCGACGACAGTAATGCTCGTTCCGGATGCGGCATGCATTTTGAGCAGCCGTCTGCCTGCATTTGCCACAGTGGAAGATCAAAGACAGATGTTCGGTATGGTAGAACGCAATCTTGGAGATACAGTCAACTGGGTTGATACGGTTTCGATCATGAACAAGCACAAGACGGAAAAATTATACTATAAGACAGATCATCACTGGACAACGCAGGGCGCCTTTTTTGTATTTAAAGAAGCCGCTCCGCTGTTCGGGATCGAGGGCGATGTGTCGGATGATTATGTGTCTTATACTGTGACGGACAGCTTTAATGGCGTTCTTGCATCGAAAAGCGGAGTCGGATTGGATGAAAAAGAGAAGATTGATATTTATGCTCCGACAGACGGAGACGATGATGTAATCGTAAACTATGTCAATGAGACGAAGAAGACGACTTCTCTTTATGATTCGTCAAAATTAGAAACGAGAGATAAGTACGGTGTATTTTTAGGAGGAAATACATCTGTGATTGATATAAAAACGGTATCTACGAGCAAAAAGCGGCTGCTTGTAGTGAAGGATTCGTTTGCGGACTGTTTCATTCCGTTTCTGACGCCTCATTACAGAGAGATCGTCGTTGTCGATCCGAGATATTATACCGGAACGATGAAAGAGATCATGGATACTTATCGGATAACAGATGCGTTGATCCTGTATAGTGGAAATACATTTTTTACAGATAATAATATAAGTGGAGTGTTTACTGGTGAGTAATCGGATCAGAGAAGAATTTTTACAGCCGAAAGAGTCGGTGAGACTGAATAAATATTTAAGTGAGGCGGGCGTTTGTTCCAGAAGGGAGGCGGACCGCCTTATTGAGAGCGGAAAAGTAACGGTAGATGGGGAAAGGGCGCAGACCGGGATGCGCGTTTTGAAAGGTCAGGTTGTCAAAGTCGGGAAAAAAACAGTTTCCAGACAGGATGAGCTGGTTGTTTTGGCTGTGAATAAACCGAAGGGAATCGTCTGTACAGCAGATCGAAGAGAAAGAGACAGTATCGTACGGTTTCTTGATTATCCCGTGCGTGTCACTTATGCAGGAAGACTGGATAAAGATTCCCGCGGGCTTCTTCTTATGACGAATAACGGAGACATCATTAATCAAATGATGCGGGCGGCAAATCGGCATGAGAAAGAATATAAAGTGACAGTTGATAAAGAGATCACGGAAGAATTTATAAAAAAGATGGCCGGAGGAGTTCCGATTCTTGATACGGTTACAAGACCGTGCAAAGTGAAAA
>CAJLUP010000007.1 GCA_905209865.1 uncultured Lachnospiraceae bacterium | reverse complement strand
TGCGGTGTAATTTCTTTTCAGCAACGAACGTTCTGAACGGGAAATAAAAGAGATGTCTTTAAAACCAGGTGAAAAAATCCTTGTTTTAGAACGTATTCGCTATATGGACGACGAACCTGTTATTATTGAACTAAACAAGTTTCCGGAATCTTTTTCCTTCTTATTTGGAGAAAATCTAAACGATACGTCTTTATTCGACGTACTGAAAAAACATAATATTATTTTGGATCATTCACAGAAAACATTAGATATCGTTTTCGCTTCCCCGCAGGAAGCAAAAACACTCAGTATCAGTAAAGGCTATCCGCTTCTTCGAATTAAAAGCGTAATGCACGACGTAGATAATACAATTACAAATCTGTGCCAGCAATTATGTATCGGTGATAAATTTACCTTCATCGTCTGACTTTACAACAGGTTTGTATGTAACTTACCGGACATAGCTTCACCTTTTTCTATTAAATAATGCTCCTCATGAAACAGTTCACATCATACAAAACTGTTTCATGAGGAGCATTTTCAAGTTTGTCCGCCTTTATTTGCGCGCTTCACTTATCTATCCCAGCTTCTTTTTTTATCCTCTTCCGTGATTGCCCGTATTACTTTGCATGGATTTCCTACCGCCACGCTGTCCGAAGGAATATCTTTTACAACTACGCTTCCTCCTCCGATCACCACGTTGCTTCCGATTGTTACGCCCGGCATCACCTGTACACCCGCGCCAATCCATACGTTATCTCCGACTTTGATTGGATACGCATACTCCAATCCCTGATTTCTTCTCTCAAAATCGACAGGATGTCCTGAAGTATGAAAACCACAGTTTGGAGCAATAAACACATTATCTCCAAAAGAAACACCTCCGGCATCAAGTACGACCAGCCCATGATTGGCATAAAAGTTCTCTCCGGCTGATATAAGATATCCATAATCACACCAAAAATCAGGCTCTATATGAATATGCTCTCCTGTTTTTCCTAAAATCCGCTTTATCAACTGCCTTCTTTTTTCCAGATCCTTAATCGGCAGATGATTATACTCCTGACACAGCGCCTTGCATTCCAGCCGCTCTTTCTCCAATTCATGATCATAATTTGCATCATACAGCTTTTGAGATTTCATTTTTTCTTTTTCTGTCATTGTACCGTCCTCCTTAGACCGCATCTTTTTCACTTTTTCTCATCAATTAAAATAACTCCCTGCTCCGGATTGTGGCTGATTGCTCCAACAATCGGGTGCGGAACGTACAATTCTTCCAGATATACAAGATCATTTTCTGTTAATTTTACATTTAATGCGCCGACAGCATCATCCAAATACACCGTCTTTGTCGCGCCGATAATCGGAGATGCAGCACCTCTCGCCCACTGCCATGCAAGCGCAATCTGAGACATCTTACATTGATATCTTTCTGACAACTCATGCACACGTTCAACAATCTTCCTATCCTGCTGTTCCATCTTGTCATATTTCCCCATTGCAACACGATCTGTCTGGCTACGCAAAGAATCCGACTTCCATTCCGACCGCGCCAAACGTCCTGCTGCCAGAGGACTATACGGAATAAGCGACACACCCATTTGCCTGCAGATCGGTATCAATTCCCGCTCGTCCTCTCGATAAAGCAAATTATAATGATTTTCCATTGCACTAAACATTGTCCATCCATTTTTCTGTGCTGCAAGCTGCATATTATAGAACTGATAACCATACATTGCCGACGCTCCGATTGCCCTGACTTTTCCGGCTTTTACAAGTTTATGCAGCGCCTCCATCGTTTCTTCGATTGGCGTATCAAAATCAAATCTATGGATCATATAAAGGTCGAGATAGTCTGTTCCGAGCCTTTTTAACGTGCCTTCAATCTCCCTTTCGATCGCTTCTTTTGTTAAACGTCCCTCATTAAAATAAACTTTTGACGCAATTACCACCTTATCTCTGGCAATATTCTTTTTAAGCGCTCTTCCCAAATATTCTTCACTTGTTCCGGCAGAATAACTGTTTGCCGTATCAAAAAAATTAATTCCAAGCTCTAACGCATGTTTTATCATCTTCTCACTTTCAGATTCATCCAGCGTCCAGTCATGCATCGTTCCGGCCTGTCCGAAACTCATACAACCAACGCAGACCTTCGATACTTCTATTTCCGTATTGCCTAATTTCGTATATTCCATTTTCTGCTGTCCCTCCTCAAAACAATTCTCTGCTGTTTTTATAGTATCACCTGTCATCTTATTTTAACAGCGCTGATTTCTTCTCTTTCAGCTAGATTTATTATTTATCTCTTCCATATAGAAATTGATTGCCAGATGCATAAATGTATGATATTCCCGCAAAGTAACTCCGGTGATTTCCTCAATCTTATTGATTCGATACAAGAAAGAATTCCGATGTAAATGAAGCTCTGCTGCGCTGTCCGATGTATTACACAGATTACGAATATATACTTTCAATGTATCAAGAAAATCTGTCGAATGCTTTTTATCATACTTCTGAAGCTGTGTAATTATCGGCGATATATAATTGTTCTGCGACATCTCATTTATTCGCGGCATCAGGATCGCCGAAAGATAATAATCCTTATAAAAATGAATCCTGCTGTGCCCGTCCAGCATTTTCCCGATCCGCATAGCATCGATAGCCTGCGTTTTATAATCACCTATATCCAGCAAATTGTCAAATGGATTACTGACACCGCAGTGGGCATTAAATTTGCACAGAAAAATATATAATTCATTTGAAGCGATCTGCGCCGTTTCCGGCAATAAACTATACTGTAAAATATATAATACGCCGTCTTGTATCAAAAGTAATTGATCTGAAAACAGCCTCTGAAAAGATTTACTAATGTAAGACAAGACATTTTTTTCAGAAGAGAAATTTGTATTTACAGTGATGATCCTGTACGGCGGTTTCGGAAAAAAACGGCTGTTCCTTTTCCAAAGATCCAGTTGTTTCTGCGACACGATCCGATTATGAAACAATTCATTGACAAATGTTTTCAGATAAACGGATTCCATACTGCTTTCTGACGATTTTCCCTTTAACAGAAGGCCGCATGCTTCTTGGATAATACGCATCGCCTGCATCCGATCCTCCGTGATCTCTCCTTTTTTGCACTGCATGACAACATAACCTTCCACGATATTATCAATTTTTATGACACCGAGAATTTTAGGAAATTCTTCAGTTGCAGCACCCCAGTTGACTACATAAGGAGCTTCTTTTTCATTGACAGACTGCATAATACCATCTGTATATAACTGCACTGTCATATCCATGTCATAAGTTTTATGCTCCACAAGATAATCCCAATAATAATCTCCTGTTTTTCTCTTCGAAACAACTCCTAAAAGATTATATCCGATATCAACCGCTAAGATTGGAACACCTGTGATCTCATATGACACGTTCATCAGTTCCTGCATATTTCCACACGAAAGAATCTGAAATAATCTTTGATACAATGTTAAAAAGTCAATCTTCTTTTCCATGATGTCTTTTACTCCTGTCCTAATATGATGTACATGATTGTTTTGAATTTCCCTTCAATTTTAACAACGTTATTATACAGCATAATCATGTGAAATGTGTGAGAAAAAATATATTTCTTTCTTGTTTATTGTGCATTTGCACTAAAAACCAGCGGCATTTTCATGCAAGGTCATGATGAAAAGATTGTTAAAAAATTATACAATCATATTATAAAAAGTCTTAAATAACGTATCGTCTAAAACGATGAAGGAGGATGAAAATGAAAAACTATTTTGATTTAACAGGACAAACAGCAGTTGTAACAGGCGCATCTACAGGATTAGGCGTTCAGATGGCAAAAGCATTTGCAAGTCAGGGTGCAAACCTTGTATTGATCGCAAGACGTCAGAATTTACTGGAAGAAAATGCCGCGGCAATCGAAGCAGAATTTGGCGTAAAAGTGCTTCCTTATCCGTGTGACATCACAGACACTGAAAAAGTAAAAGCCGCAGTTGCCGCTACTATGGAAAAATTCGGACGGGTAGATATCTTAGTCAATAACGCAGGAACCGGCGCAGTTGCTCCGGCAGTGGACATTACAGATGACCAATTCAATAACGAGTTGAAAATCGATCTCTTCGGCTCTTTCCTCTGCGCACGCGAGTACGCAAAAGAAATGATCAAAGCACACTATGGACGTATCATCAATATCGCTTCTATGTACGGTCTTGTCGGAAATATGGCTGCAACCTGCGCGCCTTATCACGCAGCAAAGGGCGGCGTTGTCAATATGACACGAGCGCTTGCAGCAGAATGGGGAAAAGAAGGCATCACTGTAAATTCAATCTGCCCAGGATATTTCATGACTCCGCTTACAAAGGAAACACTTGAATCCGACTGGTTTACAGCATACGCAAAAGGAGCAATCCCTGTCGGACGCTACGGAAATGAAGGAGAACTGGATACATGCGCTCTGTTTCTTGCCTCTGCCGCTTCTGCCTATGTAAACGGACAAAATATCGCTGTAGACGGCGGTTACACAGCAATCTAAACAAAGATCTGTTTTAATAATGATATTTTAAAATACAAGGAGAAATAACTATTATGGGATACGAAAGTTTATTCACACCTTTTAAAATCGGAAACATGGAAGTAAAAAACCGAATCGGTCTTTCTCCCATGGGAACAAACTCTGCATTTACGAACGGACGCAAAGATGCACAGGAAATTGATTATTTTATTGCAAGAGCCAAAGGCGGCGCCGGAATCCTTTATATGGGATGTCAGATGTTAAACGAACAGATCGCACAAGGCTCAATGGAAGGCTACCTTGATACATATACCGTTCTTCCGTCTCTGACATCCGTATGCGATGGATGTCACAGATACGGCGCTAAGATCGTGTGTCAAATCAGTCCGGGTACAGGACGAAACGCCTTTCCTGATACGTTTGGAAACCCGCCGATTTCCTCATCAGCGCTCCCTTCCGTATTCAATCCTGACGTAATCTGTCACGCATTGACAAAAGAAGAAATCGCTCAAATGATGGAAGGTTTCAAATTCTCAGCCGGAGTTGCACGAGACGCAGGTTTTGACGCTATCGAAATCCATGCACATGCAGGTTATCTGATCGATCAATTTATGTCTCCGGTATGGAATAAAAGAACAGATGAGTATGGCGGATCTCCTGAAAACTGTGCAAGATTCCCGAAAGAGATTGTTGAAGCGATCAAAAGTGTCGTCGGAGACAGTCTGCCGGTCATCTTCCGTATTTCCCTTGATCACAGATTTGAAGGCGGCCGAACATTAGAAGACAGCCTGAAACTACTGAAGGTACTGGAAGACGCAGGCGTAGATGCATTTGACATTGACGCCGGATGTTATGAAACTTTGGACTATATTTTCCCGCCATCTTATTTGGGCGAATCCTGCATGTCTTATGTTTGTGAAGCTGCAAGAAAAACAGTCAGCGTACCTCTCATCAACGCAGGTACACATAATCCGGATTCTGCTGTTGAATTGATCGAAAGCGGAAATGTAGACTTCGTAAACATGGGTCGTGCATTAATCGCAGATCCTGATCTTCCGAATAAATTAATGACCGGACATCCTGAAGATGTAAGACCTTGCCTTCGCTGTAATGAATACTGCATTGGACGCATTTGGAATAAACATACTAAACTGAGCTGCGCAATCAATCCTCAGGCAATGGAAGAAGTTCGGTTTGAAATCAAGAAAACAGATACTCCGAAAAATGTCGTTGTAATCGGCGGCGGTCCGGGAGGCATGGAAGCTGCAAGAGTTGCCGCAATGGAAGGACACAAAGTAACATTATTTGAAAAAAATGCAAAACTTGGCGGAGTTATGGGCGATATCTGCACTGCCAAATTTAAAAATAATATTAAAAAACTGACAAAATGGTATACGGTTCAATTAGAAAAACTGGGAGTTGAAGTTCATCTGAACACAGAAATAACAGGAGACGAACCTATCCTTGAATCCTGTGATAATATTATTATCGGATGTGGAGCTGTTCCGATTACACCTTCTATCCCTGGTATTGACGGAAATAATGTCATTTCCATCTTAGATGCCCACAGAAATCCATCTTTGATCAAAGGAGAGAAAATCGTAGTCTGCGGCGGAGGCGCTTCCGGTTTGGATGGGGCTTTAGAGATTGCTTCTGAAATGGGCAAAAAAGTCACTGTTGTAGAAATGCTTCCTGAATGCGGTAAAGACGTATTCTTTATCAACAAAATTACATTATTTACTAAACTTGCCGAAAACGGCGTTGAACTTATGACAAATGCCAAAGTCGTTTCCATTGATGAAAACGGACTGACTGTTGAAAAATCCGATGGAACAACAGATACGATCCTCGCTGATACTGTAATTTCCGCATTCGGAATGAAACCTGTACTCACAACCGTAGATGCAGTTAAAGCAAAATATCACCTTAAAACACGTGTTGTCGGAGACAGCAATCAATTAGGCAAAATAGGTGAAGCTGTACGAGACGGTTTCTATGCTGCAACCAGCTTATAATTTTTAAAAAATAATCATTCTTAATACTATGAGGGCGTCACAAAATCATCAAAACAGATGATTACGGCGCCCTCATAATATCCCCTGCAAATACTTTCAGCTCATCCAAATCAATCCAGCCTTCGCTGTATATTCCGCTTCCTACAGTTTCCTTCAGCTTCATCAAAACTTTGTTGCACATCAACAGTGATACACTAAGTATACTTTTCAATCTATTTTAAATTTACAAGTGGAAGTTTTCCTCTCGATGTTCTATAATAAACTTAAAATCACTGGAAGTGCCAAAAGGCACATTCCGGGATTGTAAGCGGTTGCCAATTTCTCGGGCAAGCCCGGACTTTAGCTCGTCGCCATTACAAATAAAAGCCCTCTTTAAATCCTGAGGGCAACCGTCATATGTACGCGATAATATGTGGTGTTTTTCGGAACAGGTCTCAAATCATGTACTGATTATTAGTTACCGAAGCGTCATTTGACGGCTGCTCTCAAGACTTAAAAAGGGCTACTTTATTATATGCACCTTATGGTATTAATATTCCATCTGTGTATGAAAAATCTTCTTCATATGGATATTCATTTCCTGCGATATGATCACAGTGAACTCTGTAATAATATCCTCTATCTACTTTCAATGACTTTGCTGTGGACATATAATATGTATTCTCTTCTTCTGCTACCCAAGCATCAATTCTTCCCCACTCATCATTTTTTTCATCATATTGATCTACATACACGATTGTTGCCATATATTTAACTTCATGATTTGCTGTTGTTGACCCATATGCATAAATCCGAGAAACTCCAGCTTTGGAAATTGTAGACTCCCCATCCATCAGATGTACACCTCTCAGATCAGGCGAGGAAGTATATCCCGTTGATCTTTCTTCTGTCGTAAGATAAGAACCATCCACTTTTTTCAAATCCATATCCGACGCATTAACATTCATTGCCGATACGGAAATTACACCACTTAATAAAACAGCGCTTCCTAATATTGATAATATTCGTCTCTTCATAGTCTTCTCATCCCTTTTCACTGTTGTTTTTTAACTCTCTATTAAGTAAACAACTAAACTAGAAAAAACTTACGCGTTTTACTTAGAAAAATATAAATTTTTTAAAATTTTTTCAAATTCCTCTTTTCCTATATCTCCTTTTATCTCATATTGAGCCCCGCCATATTCGAATTCCGCTTCATATCTTTTTGCTACTCCATTTTGTATTTCATACTCCTTGACTTTGATTTCTATATTGCTATTATCTAAATATAAAAAATACTCGTCTATTAAATTATCGGGTTCTTTTTGTCCAAAGGATGAATCTGCGTCATTCATATACATTGTATACTTAATTATTTCATTATCATGTCCATATAATAAGGTTGCTTTCTTTAAATCATGATTAATTTTGTAACTTTTTAATACCATTCTTTCAGGAGTATATATTAACCTTACAGGTAGTATCCCAATTTCTTTGTTTATTTCTTTGTATACTTGCACTTCATCTATATTATGTATTGGTTTGGTTTCCATATCTTCCACATTTACAATGGATGATTTTTCTCCATCTTCATCTCTATTTCCTACATCTTTCCAATATGATTTACTTCCTACTCCTGTCATCACACTTCCAAATACAATAATAAAAATAGCCGCAAGAACAAATACTGCATACCGTTTTTTCTTCTTACGATATACAACTTTCGTCCGTTTTTCATATTCATAATCTTGTATTTTTTGAAATAATTCTTCTTCCATATCTTCAGATACAGTCATTTGTTCAAGATCTTTTCGTCCCAAAACTTCTTTTTCAAGTTCTTCTGCTTCTCTGTCTACTTCTTTTTTCAGTGATAATTTTTTCAGTTTTTTCATTCCTTACCCCTTTTTCTGTCCTATATTTTTCCTTGACATTTCACCAAATAAGGTTAAGATGAAATTAGCTTTAGCCGTGTGCTATTATTACCGGAGGTTAATTATATGAAACGAATCATTTTAACCGGCGGCGGAACTGCCGGACATGTCACTCCTAATATTGCCCTGATTCCCAAACTTCGGGAACTTGGTTTTGATATCCACTATATCGGCTCTTATAACGGCATTGAAAAGGATTTAATTGAGCCGTTTAATATTCCTTATCATGGAATTTCTTCTGGAAAACTTCGCCGTTATTTCAGTTTGCAGAACTTTACAGATCCATTCCGCGTAATCAAAGGTTTTGGAGAAGCCCGCAAATTAATCAAAGATTTAAAACCTGATGTAATTTTTTCAAAAGGCGGGTTTGTCTCTGTTCCTGTTGTCCTTGCCGGAAAAAAATGTAAAGTCCCGGTAATCATTCATGAATCAGATATGACTCCCGGTCTTGCTAATAAAATTGCAATTCCATCTGCAACTAAAGTGTGCTGTAATTTTCCTGAAACATTAGACTGTCTTCCGAAAGGGAAAGCAGTTCTTACAGGATCCCCGATTCGACAAGAACTTCTCTCCGGAAACAAAATTGCAGCGATGGATCTGTGCAGATTCACTGCAGATAAACCTGTCATTCTTGTGATCGGTGGAAGTCTTGGTTCAGTTGTAGTAAACAATGCGGTCAGAGAAAGTCTTCCTTGTCTGCTTAAAGATTTCCAAATCATCCATTTATGCGGAAAAGGAAAAACCGATGAATCCTTAAAAAATACAGAAGGATACTGTCAATTTGAATATATAAAAGATGAACTTCGAGACATCTTTGCTTTATCAGAAATTGTCATATCCCGAGCCGGAGCAAATGCAATCTGCGAACTTCTTGCTCTCCGAAAACCGAATCTCCTGATTCCACTCTCTGCAAAAGCAAGTCGCGGAGATCAGATCTTAAATGCCAAGTCATTTGAACGACAAGGATTCAGCATGGTTTTAGAGGAAGAAGAACTTACAAAAGACACTCTTACTTCTGCTGTATACAAACTATTTGAAAATCGAGGTTCTTTCGTTGATGCAATGCGTAACTCTAATCAGCAAGATTCGATTGACACGATTATTTCTTTAATTACACAGGCATCAAAATAACTCTTTTTCAGTAAATTTTATAACAACAAAAAGAGAAATACTTTTAATTTAAGCAGCAGATGCCAATACGACATCTGTTGCTTATTCTTTAAACATATTACCCTGTTTTTTTAACAACCACATCTTATTCCTCTACTGCATCTCTTCATATTCTGCACCAAACTTTTTTCTAATCCATTTCTTTGCTCTGTGCAGTAAAGCATGCAGGACTTCTTTGCGGACGCCCATCATCTCGGCTGCCTTTACCTGAGGCACTTCCATATAATAAACAAGCATAACCGCTTCGTACCACCTCGGATTTTTCTGCGACAATGCTGACATGATTTTATTGTGAAACTCTTTTTTGTATAAATTTATCTCGTTCTTTAAATATTCTGTCTCTAAACTATCTCCGAACTGATCATTATTTTTATACAGTTCATCGTCTTCCGACAGCATTTCTCTTTTGTACTTTTTTCTGTAATTCAGCGCAGAATTTTTTGCTGTTGTATATAACCATGCCGAAACATTTCCATCTTTCAGCTTTTCAAATCCTATGTATAATTTAAGAAATGTATCCTGAGTTATGTCTTCTGCCGCATCGTAATTATCACCTGAATAAATATAAGCAACTTTCAGGACGAGATTTTTATACTTTTTATAAATCTCGTTATATTCACGATTACCTGTTAACATAATTTCTCCGGTTTACTTCATTTTTTCTAAAATCTCTTGTTTATCTTCTTCAGATAACTCTCCCATGTGCCATCCTAATCCGACTTGATCTCCCACATAACGCGGTATCAAATGCATATGAAAGTGAAATACGCTCTGTCCTGCACACTCTTCATTATTCTGAACAATATTATATCCGTCACAGCCAAGAACTTCTTTCAGCTTCGTTACCATCTTTTTAGCCAACACCATCGCCTTCGCAGCTATATCCTCATCAATATCATACAAATTCCGATAATGCTCTTTCGGAATAATCAACGCATGTCCCTTTGATGCCGGGCCAAGATCCAGTATTACCCGAAAATCGTCATCTTC
Organism: uncultured Lachnospiraceae bacterium; assembly: GCA_905209865.1. Taxonomy (GTDB): domain Bacteria; phylum Bacillota; class Clostridia; order Lachnospirales; family Lachnospiraceae; genus Mediterraneibacter. The sequence goes on along the minus strand of CAJLUP010000007.1, from coordinate 19,747 downwards.
ATAAAGCGTTGCAGACGGAATTTCTCCTGCTGCAATCTTACAAAAAATACAATCTTTTTCTTTCATAAAATAACGCCTCTTTTCCTTTATTTATTATGATTACATCATAAATCATTTTACCACAAAAAGATTATTTTATCAAAATTCACACTTACACTTTCCATTGTATTTTATGTCGAATTTCGTCGTATGAATTATATTGAACACACATTTTTCTCATGCTAGACTTACTTTATACAGACATTTACTCATATATTTATTTCAATAAGAAAGAGAGAACACTTATGCTTAGTAATATCGATTTAAATAAAATGAATCAATTAACAACCGAAAATGAAACTGCAGGACAGATCATCTCACAGCTTTTGGAAAACCACCAAACGATTGTTTCTATGATTTCTCATGAAATCAGAAATCCACTGACACTTGTTTCTTCCGCTCTTCAAATTATCGAAATACAGCATCCTGAAGTAATTGATTTTCACGGATGGTCACAAGCAGTAGAAGACATTGAATTCATGTGTACCCTTCTCAATGAACTTTCAGACTTTAACAACGGAAACACTCTTCATCACTCCGTTTTTTCGATTGAAAAACTGCTTAAAAATATTGCTGTTTCATTCGCAATGTCTCTTGACGCAATCGATTCTAATATCGAATTTACATCAAAAATATCCGTTGGACCGGACAATTATACAGGCGATAAAATAAAACTGGAAGAAGTTATATTAAATCTTCTTCAAAATGCAAAAGACGCAGTCTCTGAAACGGAGAATCTTAACGAAAGAGGCCGTATCTCTCTTTGTGCTCAAAGAATATCTGACTCTGTTGTAATTACTTGCACAGACAACGGTTGTGGAATCCCTGATGATATTATCGACACAATCTTCGACCCATTTGTTACACATAAGGTAAACGGCACCGGACTTGGCCTCTCCCTTTCAAAAAAGATTACGGAAGCACATGGAGGCGCTTTAAATGTAACTTCTTCTGACGAGACTGGTACTGTATTCACTATGACTTTACCAATCTGACCTATCGTATTCGTTATAATACACTTTTTTCGGTCTGTATAAAATAACCGCCAGGAAAAATCCGCATATCAAACCACCGATATGAGCCATATTATCAACTCCGCTGCTTGTTAATCCAAAATAGAGACTCAGAATGACCATAAAAATCATTCCTCTGCCCGAAAGCCTTCCTAATCTTCCTCTGTTTGCAATTACTACATAAAGAAGCGCTCCCATTAAACCAAAAACAGCCCCTGATGCTCCGGCAGAAACTACAGCTTCTCCGGCGGAGATTCCTGCGATTAAAGAAAGAATATTTCCGCCGAGTCCGCTGATAAAATAAATGATAATAAACCGGATCTTTCCAATCTCAACTTCAAGATTCCAGCCAAGCGCACCAAGCATTACCATATTATTCATCAAATGTGTAATTCCAAAATGCAGAAACATACATGTAAAAAGCCGGTAATATTCCTGTCCTTCTGTAACTAACGGTTCATACATCGCTCCATGGTGCAGCATAAATACCGCATCTTCCGTATTCCCCAGCATCGATAATATTAAAAATACCGCAACATTAATAACAATCAACACTGTTGTACATAAAGCTTCTGATCTTCTTCTCACATCAAGTCCTCTTTTCTATGATTTCCTTCAATTTATTTTTAATTATAGAATACCCGATGTGCTCTGTCCATCTATTTCGGTAATCAGATCATCCCAACTTCCCCATCTGTCACCTTTTATTTTTTCTACTATTCTTTTTACTGATTTTCCTTTCATATAACTTTGTTCTTCATGGCATATTTCTGTTTCTTTTCTCCCGCTTCTTTGCTCTTCTCCCGTAGAAAAAATCAATTTTTCTGAAATAGATTCCTCCGTATCTTCGATTTTCGTTCTTTTGCGTTTCATCTCCTCTGCCTGTGTCATTCGATCCTTCTTACATTCCTCTGTCAACTTCTTGAGATCACAATGTTCTTTTAATGTTTCCCGATGCATTTTTAAAACAAAAGCCACCCCTTGTGTGTCTTTGTAATCAAGACGTTTCACAAAATATTCCGTCAGCTCATGAAAAGATCTGCATATCGTTTTTTCGTTATCTTGTCTTATAATCGGAAGATAGCAGAAATAATACTTATTTTCCTTTTTAAATATTAGTTTCGGATCAAGAATAATATGATTTGGATTCAGAAAAAGCGCTTTTATCCGTTCTTCAATATCAAAAAGCTGATCTATAAACTCTTCTATTTCTTCGCCCCTCATTTCTTCTTCCTCATAAATCTTATCCATACTCATCCCATTTTCCAGCCGAAATGTATATCTGCTCTGACCGTTTTTTCCAATACCATGTACAGGCAACAGTCCACTGATCTCATTATAATTAATCATCTTGACCTGATAATCTTCCTCATACGGTATCGGAAGATCAACATGGATATTTGTATAATCCCACTCGTTTTGATAGATTATCTTCATTTTTCTTTTACTCCGCTTTATTTTTCAACATGAATACATTACTTCAACAATCTTATTTTTTTCTCTGGGATAACAATGTTAGCCTTTCGTCTCACTTTTATTTTCATAAACCCTCTTTCAGCTTCTGCTGATACTTGCACTTCATTCTTTATCACTTCTATTTTCACATTAACATCTGTCATATATATTAATTTTCCATAGATCCGCTGCTGAAAAAGCGTTTCCATATCACAATTTTTCTCAGACCTTCTTGCCAACTGCGCTCCTGCCGCCGCTGTTTCGATTGCTGCTCCTCCTATGATTGCCTTATCATGATAATAGAACGATGTATTTATAATAATTACGAAAAGACTGAATAACAGCGGCATGATATACGACATCTCAATGACAGAACTTCCTTTTACCCATTTTTCTTTTTTAATATCCACTGAAAATCATTCCTCCCGCATACGCTGCCATGATAAATGGGATAAACGGAAATTTTGATTTTCTGTGAAATTTCATTTTCAGAAGCATAAAAATCGAAAATCCCCCTGCTAAAAAGAACGCGATAAAAAGAACAGTTATAAGATTCCAAAAGCCAATAAAAATACCTGTGATAAAAATCAGGATACTGTCCCCATAACCAAAAGCTTCCTCCGTCAACTTGCTTAATAAAAGAAACAAAACACCTGTCACTGCGCCTAAAATAATTTCAACTATAGTTACACTTCTTTCACACATACCACCTAAAATCGCCAATAAAATTCCTGATAATAAAAATCCTAAATGCACCTGAGTCTTTTTCATATCCATACAGCTAAGTACGAGCAAATAGAGGGAAAATGCAATCTGACACAAGTTCCATCCATTCTCCAATATGAAATCCACTATATTTATCTTCCCGAACATCTGGAACACCCTCCTAATCCTTCTACTTCTGATTTTTTCACAGCTTTAATCGTTCTTTTTAATCCACCGCATCCTAAGGAATTATGATATTTACTTCCATTTTCAGTAATGTATACCCCTGCCGATGCACTGCCATATACACATTTTTCACATGCGCGATACATTCCTCCGTCTTCGTTACGGATTTTATCCAGTTGATCATACGGTACAAATCGAATAGATAACTGTAAATAAGAACAGTGGTAATCTTCATGATAAACAGATTGTTTCTCTGTTATATAAACAACTTCAGAATTTTGGGTTCCTTCTCTATTCCCATACCCCGTCCATCCATGAATACGGAATTCTGTCTCCATTTTTGCTGACGGATTTCCGAATAAGGGAATCGGTATTTTTACCGCATATCGAACATGGATATTCATTTCTCCTGTTGCAGGAGACAAATACGAACTCCAACAGGAAATTCCATCACTTCCGTCTGCAAGAATGCTTTGATCTATTTTTTCTTTTCCAAGCGACCGAATCATATCTGACTTTAACTTCACTGTATTTAATACCGGGATGACTGCCGTATCTTCTGCCGCACTTTTAGCGGCGCTGTAAGCGGCGTTTTTTATTCCGATTTTAATACTTTGTATCTCTATTATCCAAATCAGACAAAGTACTGCAAAGAGAAACAGTGGAACGGCAAAAGCTGCTTCAATCGTAATACTTCCTTCTTGTTTTCCTGTTATCTTCGGTGCAGATGCCCTTTCAGATCGTACCAAGATTTTATTTTTATTCGTATTGTATTTACTCATCGCAACCGACTTTTTCCTTTCATTTTTTTCGTTTTTTATAAGATATTTTCCGCACGAGGGAATGCGGGAGAGAGAAAGGGCATCTGCACCGAAGATAACCTATTCATATCCATAATAAGATGGGAACGTATAGGTAAGGTTTCCAAATATTTCTACGCTGTTTTTGATTCCACATTTCGTCACACATTGATCTGCTTTAAACTTTTCAACTTGGAATTCCGACCGCATATTCTCTTCTATCCGATCAATCGTCCGCATCGTAATCTCATCTTCAGACTGTAAAAACAAAAATGCTCTCAGATAATCTTTATATGTAATTCCATTTTCTGTATCTTCTCCCGATATACTGTCTTCATTTGTTCCTAATATAAACAAAGATGTAAGAGTAAGCTGCCATGTATCTTCTGTTTTAATAAGAGGTACTCGGCATCCTGAAAGAAGTGTCCTTATATCTATTACGCTTTCCCCTGCCGCCCATGCCAGCAATATTAACTGTTTCACAACATCTGCAGCTTCAGGGATTAACAACAATGTCGTAATTGTTACTGCCATTGCCATAGCCTCAGACTGTTTTACAGAATCTCCCATAAGATAAACATAATCTGCAGCCATTCTGATAAAAAATATTTTCGTTACAACATTTTCCAGATTTTCTTTATCAGATGCTTTCCCTGAAAGAATATATTCGATTTCATAATCTAAAGATCTTGCATATTCTTCATCTCTGTTATTTTCACGATCCTCTTGTTCTTCAGTGGAAGCCTGAGAAAAATTTTTCATAATATATTCATTGAACAGCAATCTTTCTTCTATCCCATCTGTATTCTGCCGTGCCGGAAATTCCCCTCTTCCTTTCTGCAGGCTTCGTTTAGAAGCCTGCAAATCAAGATTAATCTGACGTCCCGAAAGCGTCATATTCCGCGGCATGGCAACGGATAAAATTCCCGTTTGTTCAATCTGTTCCAGACATTGAAAAGGATTGTCTTCTAACACCTCTTGTTCCATATCTCCTTGTTCTGATTCCTCTTGTCCTTCTTCACTACTTTCTGGCTGTGCTGATTCTTTTATTTCTTCAAAATCATCCAGTATTGATTCTTCCGTCTGTTTAATTTCCTCTCCTTGTATCTGTTCTTCTTCCCATCTTGCTGTTAACCCTGTCAGATTTTCAATAAGTTCTATTCCATATTTTTGCTCCATATATGCAAGAACCTGTTCTCTGAATGACTGTCCTTTGTTATCTGTAAGATATTGAATACGATCTATTTCGTAATCTATATTTCTATCACTGTAATAATGCATTCTTCCAATCAGATGATCTTCACTGAAATTTCCTGTTCCATAGCTTCCGTCAATCCCGAATATGTGATACTTTTCAAGCATTGTCCTCTCATATTCTCCAAATATAGAAAATACAGCTCCATCCGCACAGACACGACTCAAATTCTTTTCAGTCTGTATTACAGTGATTTCAACAATCCCGAATAAAAAAGAAACTAAAAGGATAAACGTAAGACTTAAATACGCCGTGATTTCCGCTTTCTTTCTTTTCATATTTTCTCTTTCCGATCAGATGCCCGAACTTTCAGATGTGATCTTGTCAAAAATCGAATGGATCAGATTGATCAGCTCTGTTTTAAATATCAGCAGCAAAGCAATTACAATTACTAAAATCAGGACAAGTTCTATAACTGTCACGCCCGAAACATATTTCTTATTTCTGAAAAATCTTCGGATTTTTTCTCCTGATCTTCTTTTGTATGAAACAAAATAACTCGTCATTTTCATCATCGTCTTTTCCATAATTTTCTCCCTTCTATCAATCTCATCTGCTCTGTCATTCTTTTTCTTAGATTTGTATACGCTTGGATCTCACCGGAACACTTTGAGTTATATTTGAATTGAAAAAAATGCAGGAACGATCACAATCGCAAACACAATAATCAACATAATAAACAATGGAATCATCAACTTTGTTCCCGCTTCTTCTCCTGTTTTTTTCGCTGTATTTTTTCGTTGTTCAAATGCGTCCGCTCCTTCTCTTGCAAGCAGTTCTGTAAGACCTTTTGTTCCTTTTCTTAGATTCTGTGATAACATCATTCCGAATTTTCGATATTCTGACAAATCACATCTTGTCCCATACTCCTCATAGCATTCTCCTTCTGAAGCGCCTCCTCTGATCTGGTACATTGTAATAATCATTTCCTCATAGGCTTTCTTTCTTCCGCATATCTTACCGGATACTTGCTCTTTCTCCCTTTGCTTTTTCTCATATTCTTCAGCAATTTGAAACCATGCTCTTCTGATTGTCATTCCTGATCTGATATACAGATTAAATTTATTAATAATGTGAGGGTAGTCCATCTTCATCTGCTTGATTGCTTTCTTCTTTTCTTCTTTCATTTTTTGCTCTGAGGATACGACAAGAAAAGCAGCAAAACCAATCCCCATAACAAGAATTCCATACGCCCTCTTTTGAACGCCGTATTCCCACAAAACTTTTTTCCCGTTTACTTTATCCGGCAAAATCAGATAATCTTCCGTTTTCGTCTGTTCATCCGCTTTTTTGATTTCTTCCTTAAGCTGCCTTAATTCCTCTTCTGTACGATCTGATTTCGGCGGAAATACTTTCGCATAAAACTCATGTATTTCTTTTTGATCTTCATAAGTTAAAATAGCCGTAAGCTTTACCAGTGTTCCTTCTTCTTCCAGTTTATCCTGACGTATATGACCTTGGACGTCTATGACGTCATAATGATCAAGTTCCCACGAAACCGTCATCTTTTTTTCAGGAAGAGAAGTAATTAAATTCAAATCTTTTCTTACTTCATCGAATGTTTTATTATCGCCAAGCGCAGCTTTTTCCACTTCTTCTTTTGCCATTGAAAATGCCTGTTTCAACTCTTCTTCATCATATTTTTCTCCTGAAACTGAAAGATTAATTTCTTCTTTCCTGTCATCAATCTTTACCTGAATCCTTCTCGATTCTTCATTGCCGTCCTTACTTCGCCTTAATATTTCCCGCCCTTCCGCATCTTTTTCTATCTTCTTTCCATTATCATAAATATAGACACATGAAAATATAAAAACTGCGGCTGCTGCAAGAAGTCCTGCTTTAACGTAAACCGGATTCTCACGGAAAAAGTATTTTATTTTTCTTCCTTTCATTTTTTCCTTTCCAACCTTACACCTCAATACGGATGATTTTTTTTCCAAAGCGATATGCCCCCATATAGACGATCAGACATATTGTCATAAAACTTATCCCAAAAATATTTCCATATAAAACGTTTAAAAATTCTCCAAATGTCACCTTCATATACAAGATAATAAAGAACGGTACAGAACACATAATTTCAAATTCTAATTTCTTTGAAGCAATCATTGTCTGTATTTCCTGTTCTGTCTCGATTTTTTCACTAATCATCTTCACTGCATTTCTTATAATTGCAATGCTGTCCCCTCCGCTTGCTTTTGCAGATGAAAACACGGTTACAAAATCCGAAGTATCTTCCTGCTTCATCCGCTCGGAAAATTGTTCCATTACATTGACGGCTGCCATTTTCATGTCAAGCTGATGTACCATTTTTCTGTACTCTTTTCTGATCCGTACATCTTCTTCATACATCGAAGCCAGATCTTTTTCTGCTTCTCTTATTGCATTTTCTACCGAATATCCGACTTTTAAAGCTGCTCCCATCGCCTGAATCGCATTTCTGAATTGAATTCTGAATTCTTGTTTCTTCTTACGACACAGATCATAAAGTCCGTCTCTTGTATATAAAATCCATACCGGAAGCAAAAACAGCGCCGATAAGATCGATCCGTAAAATATATATGCGATCAAAATACAAACAGCGGTAGATTTCACAATTAAAAAAAGAAAGTCCGTTTTTTTAATATCCTGCAGCCATAAGTTTTCCTCTGTTTTCAAGATCACCGACCTTCATAAGGCTTCCTTTAATTTTTTCATCTTCCATTCCCATCTCCTTAAATTCATATAATGTTTTTGTCCTTATTTTCCCGTCTTCATATCCCAGTATTTCTTCGATCATAAGGACCTTCCTTGTCTTGTCCCTCAATCGTCCGAGATGAATAATTAAATCAAGCGCTGATGCAACCTGTCTTTGGATTGCATGAAGAGGAAGATCGATTCCCATCATCATCATTGTTTCAATTCTGTGAAGCATATCAGACGGATTATTGGCATGTCCTGTTGACATAGAACCGCTGTGTCCGTTCAACATTGCAGACGAGATCATATCAACCGTTTCATCTCCTCTTACTTCACCGACTATAATCCTGTCAGGACGCATCCTTAGCGCTGATTTAATCAGATCTCTGATAGTAACCGCACCTTCTCCTTCAAGATTAGCTTCTCTGGCTTCCAGCCTGACAAGATTCTCTACTCCTTGAATCTGGAGTTCCGCATTATCTTCTATCGTAATAATCCTCTCTTCTTTCGGAATAAAATCTGACATTGCATTCAGAAAAGTAGTTTTCCCTGCTCCTGTTCCTCCGCTCACAAAAATGTTATATTTTGAACAAACAGCTTTTCTTATAAATTCTGCTGCCTCCTCAGTCAAACTTCCCATTTTGATCAAATCTTTCATCCTGATCGCTTCTGACGGAAATTTTCTGATCGTCATAATCGGACCATTGACGGCTACCGGTTTTAGAACAACATTGACGCGGGACCCATCTGCCAGCCTTGCATCAACTATAGGGGAGGTTTCATTTACATATCGATTTGCCTCTCCTACGATCTGCTGTATCACATCACATAATCTTGCCTCAGAAAAGAAATGCCTGTTTGTCCGGTATAATTTTCCCTCCCTTTCGCAAAATATATTTTCTGTCCCATTCACCATAATTTCTGTAACACTGTCATCTTCAATTAAATCCTGCAATATATCCAGTCTCCGAAAAGCATTAAACAATTCCCTGCTCAGCCTGATCTTTTCGTTCAAGGAAATAAATTCCTTTTTCGCCTCTTCTTCCAATACCACTCTGATTATTTCCTGGAGTTCCTCTTCATTTGTTTCCTTCGTCATATCCATTCGACACATAACCTGCTCATACAATATTTCTGTCGATATCATCTTTTTCACTTCACCCTCATTCGTCGTTTTACCGTATGTTTCAACACATCTGAATATCCCGACGCTTTCAGATTTTCTTCATATTGCCGCATCTTTGCCATAGAAATCTCATCTTGAATAAACGGAGTATAAACACGGTCACACCTTTTTAATATTTCATAAAGCCCTAATATGCAATCTCCCAAATCAAGAATAACCGTTTGATAAATACATTGCTCCATGATTGTATCTAAAAACGTGAGCCATTCTTCCTTCGTCACTTCCCGCAGATCTTTTTCATTTGCAATCGGCATAATATAATCCAGCTTCTCATATTGTCCGGTCATCAAACTTGTTTTTAGTCCATAATCCACACGTTCCTGCTTTAAGTAATACAAAAGATCTCCCAGATCCTGATTCTTCCCGCTTTGAAAATAAAAATCATTTCCCGAATATCCTTCCATGTTGATATAAAGAACCGGAACTTTTTCTGCTATTTTTTCTCCCAGGCAAAGAGCAAACTCTGTTTTTCCAATTCGGTGTATCGGTGAATAAACTCCAATCAGACCTTTTACGTCAGGTTCATCCCTTATCCTTTTTTTCCCTTTTTGAGACATGTTCCCTTCTACTGCATATTTCTCTGTCTTTTCGAAAGTTTCTTCATGCTTTCTCACATCCTCTGTTCTTTTTTCTTCTGTCTCTTCACATTTATCCAAAATCTCCTTTACAACTTTTCTTCTTTCGATTTCTGTGCTTCCTTCTTCTGCTCTTCGTTCTACGGTTCTTTTTTCTCCTGTTCTTATTCCTGCTCTTTCTAATCTTCCGTTTCCGATCTTTCCTGTTTCTGCCTGAATGATCTTGAGAATTTTTGCTGCAGACTGATACCGAAATACGACTGTTTCTCCCGCTTCTCCCTGTCTTTTTACACTTTCTGACAAGAGGAACGTCTTACTTGCTTTTACATATTCTTTCACAGCCGGATAACACTCTTCTGCAATAAAAAGAGCTTCTATTTCCTCATGTTTTCCAAATTCTACGACTTTCTGAATGTCACTGAAAAAATGGAATTGAAATCTTATTCCAAAATGTTTCACTAATATGCTTAATAAGTATTCTGCATATTCTTCCTGCACATCACAGACTAAAAAATTTCCCGCTGTATGTTTACTCTTTTCTTTTTCCATAATTTGAATTTTGCTGCGAACCGCACAGCACGAATAAAAATATACGATATCCGGTCTTATGATTTCCGGATTTTTGAAGATCTGTTTTCCCTCAAAAACAGATCTGTCAGCAGTTGATCTCTGCCGGTAAAATGCATTATAAACAGCAGATTTTATTTTGTCTATAACAAATTTCAAATCTGCCGTTTTTTGTAAAAATCTCACAAAACTTGATAGCAAACAATCCCATAAAGCAGTCCAACCCCAGGAATTCCAAGCATTCCGGATGTCAAAAAGGAAACTGCATTCAAACCCACATTAATTGAAGATTCAGGTGGAATCACATACTGGTTTATAAAAAAAATAAGCGCCATTCCTACCACTGCACGAACGATAAAATTCACTGCTGCGGATAAAATTTTTCTTCCCAGTTTTCTCTCTTCCTTTCCGCTACTTTTCTATGACTCTATTTTATTCTCACATAAAACTCTTTATTCCACTCTTCTGTTTATATCCTTAAGTACAAACTGTTATAAGTCAAATCGCATGAAGTCTAAAAAGCACATTCCGGGATTATAAGCGGTCACCAAGGTCTCGGGCAAGCCCTGACTTTGGCTCGTCGCTATGAAAAAAAAGACTGACAAGATTTCCTCATCAGTCTTTTTCACATAACCCTTACTGTTTATCAACAATAATTCCTCTGTTTTTATTTGTTTTCCACATCTTCTTCCGTGTTATCTTCTGACTTATCCACTGCATTTTCAGCTATATTTCCCACAGTGTCGTCTTCCTCTTTAATCTCGACTTCTTCTCCATCGATCTCTGCTGATGCAGTTCTTACTTTTGCCACGCTTGCCACTGTTTCGCGTTCCGGAAGATTAATCAGTTTTACTCCTGATGTAATTCGTCCATACTGAGAAATATCAGAGCATTTCATTCGAATCACGATTCCTTCTGTATTGATAATCATGATTTCACTTTCTTCATCCACAGCTTTCATTCCGACTACATTTCCGGTCTTTTCTGTGATCTTATAACATTTCACACCTTTTCCGCCGCGGTTTTGTTTCGTAAATTCTTCCATGCTTGTACGTTTTCCCATACCTTTTTCCGAAACAATCAAAATATCTTTTCCCTGACTGCTCATCTGCATACCGATGATTTCGTCATTATCACCTAAATTCATACCTCTGACGCCCATAGACACACGGCCTGTAGAACGAACGTCTTTTTCATTAAAGCGGATACATTGTCCATATTTTGTCACTAGAAGAATGTCCTGATCATTGTCCGTTACTTTGACTTCGATCAAAAGATCATCTTCACGGAGAGAAATCGCCGCAAGTCCTGTTTTTCTCACATTCATATAGTCCTGAATCGGAGTCTTTTTCACAAGACCTTTCTTTGTTGCCATAAACAGATATTTTCCATCTTCATACTCTTTGATCGGAATTGTCGCGGTAATCTTCTCATCCGGCATAAGCTGCAGAAGATTAATCACAGCCGTGCCTCTTGCAGTTCTTCCTGCTTCCGGTATCTCATATGCTTTCAGTCTGTACACACGCCCTTTATTTGTGAAGAACATAATATAATGGTGACTTGTTGTAACAAACAATTCTCTTATAAAGTCTTCTTCAAGCGTCTGCATTCCTTTGATTCCTTTGCCTCCCCGGTTCTGACTCTTGAAGGTATCCATGCTCATACGCTTAATGTAACCCATATTTGTCACAGTAATGACAACATTTTCTCGTGGAATCAAATCCTCCATCGAAATATCAAATTCATCATAACCGATCTGGGTTCTTCTATCATCTCCGTATTTTTCGGAAATGATAAGAATTTCTTTTCTGATCACTCCGAGAAGCAGTTTTCTGTCAGCAAGAATCGCACGATATTCTTCGATTTTTTTCATCAATTCTGCGTATTCTGCTTCCAGTTTTTCTCTTTCCAAACCTGTAAGAGCTCTCAGACGCATATCTACGATTGCCTGTGCCTGTGCTTCCGACAGATCAAACCTTGCAATCAACTCTGCCTTTGCTTCCTGAACATTTTTTGATCCGCGAATGATCTTGATTACTTCATCAATATTATCCAAAGCAATCAATAATCCCTGCAAAATATGAGCTCTTTCTTCCGCCTTATTCAGATCATATTTTGTTCTTCTTGTAACAACTTCTTCCTGATGCGTCAAATAATATTTCAACATATCAAGAATATTCATAACTTTCGGTTCATTATTGACAAGCGCAAGCATGATCACACCAAATGTATCCTGAAGCTGTGTGTGCTTATAAAGCTGATTCAAAATAACATTCGGATTCACATCACGGCGAAGTTCAATGCAGATACGCATCCCTTCTCGGCTTGACTGATCGCTTAAGTCTGTAATTCCGTCAATTTTTTTATCTCTTACAAGTTCTGCAATTTTCTCTATAAGACGCGCTTTGTTTACCATGAAAGGAAGTTCTGTAACGATAATTCTGTTCTTTCCGTTTTGCATCGGTTCAATGTCCGTCACAGCTCTTACTCTGATCTTTCCACGACCTGTTCTGTATGCTTCTTCAATTCCTCTTGTACCAAGTATTTCAGCTCCCGTAGGGAAATCCGGTCCCTTAATGATCTGAAGGATGTCTTCAATCGTAGTTTCTCCGTTTTCATCAATTTGATCGTCAATGATCTTTACAACAGCACCGATTACTTCCCGAAGATTATGAGGCGGAATATTCGTCGCCATACCGACTGCAATTCCTGAAGTTCCATTTACAAGAAGATTCGGAAATCTTGACGGAAGTACAACCGGCTCTTTCTCTGTCTCATCAAAGTTCGGTACAAAATCAACAGTATCTTTGTTGATATCCGCTGTCATTTCCATTGAAATCTTACTTAAACGAGCCTCCGTATAACGCATCGCGGCAGCTCCGTCTCCGTCCACCGAACCGAAGTTTCCGTGACCGTCAACAAGCGGGTATCGCGTTGACCATTCCTGCGCGAGATTTACTAACGCGCCATAAATAGAACTATCTCCATGCGGATGATATTTACCCATTGTATCACCGACGATACGCGCACATTTACGATGCGGTTTATCCGGACCATTGTTCAGTTCGATCATGGAATACAGAATTCTTCTTTGCACAGGCTTCAATCCGTCTCTTACATCAGGAAGCGCTCGCGCCGCAATAACGCTCATCGCATAATCAATGTAGGAAGTTTCCATCGTCTTTTTCAAATCGACCTCATGGATTTTGTCAAAAATATTATCTTCCATTCTTTATCTCCTTTTTACTGATTTCCAATCCATAGAATTCATTTTATTTCCTTCTCTTTCGCTCCGATCCAGTAAGAAAATCTTCGTTCCTCGATTTTCTTACTGGTTTGGCATTTCCAATGCCAAACCATACGCCCCTTATATGACATGAAAATAAATGAATTTATTTTCATGCCCTCTAAGGTTCTGTGATCGTCGCTGTAAAGTGTTATATATCCAAATTTTTAACGTATTTTGCATTTTCTTCTATGAATTCGCGTCTTGGTTCTACCTTATCTCCCATAAGGGTCGTAAATGTCAGATCTAATTCAGATGATGTCTCTTCATCCATCGTTACACGAAGAAGAATTCTATGTTCAGGATCCATTGTTGTCTCCCAAAGCTGATCTGCATCCATCTCTCCCAAACCTTTATAACGCTGTATCTTATTATTGCTGTCTCTTCCAACTTCTGTAAGAATCTGATTCAATTCTTCATCGCTGTATGCATACCAGACTTTTTTATTTTTCTCAAGTTTATAAAGAGGCGGCTGTGCAAGATACACATATCCTTCTTTAATCAGATCCGGCATAAACCGATAAAGGAATGTAAGCAGTAATGTACTGATATGCGCGCCATCTACATCGGCATCGGTCATAATAATGATCTTATGATATCTTAATTTTGAAATATCAAAATCATCATGAATTCCTGTTCCAAAAGCAGTGATCATTGCTTTGATCTCTGCATTTGCATAAATCTTATCAAGACGAGCCTTCTCTACATTCAAAATTTTTCCTCTCAGCGGAAGAATTGCCTGTGTCGCACGATCCCTCGCCGTCTTTGCAGAACCACCGGCAGAATCTCCCTCTACGATGTATATCTCACAATTTACGGGATCTTTATCCGAACAATCGGCAAGCTTACCCGGAAGAGAAGTTCCTTCTAATGCAGATTTTCTTCTTGTAAGATCTCTCGCTTTTCTCGCGGCTTCCCTTGCACGCTGTGCCATCACAGATTTCTCAACTGTAATCTTTGCAACACTCGGATTCTGTTCTAAGAAAATTTCCAACTGTGAAGAAAGAATACTGTTTACAGCTCCTCTCGCCTCACTGTTTCCGAGTTTTTGCTTCGTCTGACCTTCAAACTGAGGATCTTCTATCTTTACGCTTACAATCGCAGTAAGACCTTCTCTGATATCATCTCCTGAAAGATTCGGCTCACTGTCCTTTAAAAGCCTGTTCTTTCTTGCATAATCATTAAACGTCTTTGTGAGAGCCCCTCTGAATCCTTCGATATGTGTACCGCCCTCCGGCGTTGTAATATTATTTACAAATCCATAAGTATTTTCACTGTAAGAATCGTTATGCTGCATTGCAATTTCCACTGCAACGCCGTCTTTCATTCCTTCACAGTAAATAATCTGCTCATAAAGCGGCGTCTTACTTTTATTCAAATATGTGACAAATTCTTTAATTCCGCCTTCGTAATGGAATGTGTGCTCTCTTAATTCTTCCTCACGCCAGTCTCTTAATACGATCTTAAGACCTTTTGTTAAAAACGCCATCTCTCTGAAACGCTGTTTCAGCGTATCATAATCAAAAATCGTATCATCAAAGATTTCTGCGTCAGGTAAAAATGTTACTTTTGTCCCTGTTCTGTCAGGTTCGCATTCGCCGATCGTTTTTAATTTATATACAACCTTTCCTCTCTCATAACGCTGTTTATAAATCTGACCTTCATGATAAATTTCTACTTCAAGCCACTCAGAAAGAGCATTTACTACAGACGCACCTACTCCGTGAAGTCCTCCGGATACTTTGTACCCTCCTCCGCCGAATTTTCCACCTGCATGAAGTACAGTAAATACAACCTCAACTGCCGGAAGTCCTGCTTTGTGGTTGATGCCTACCGGAATTCCTCTTCCATTATCGCATACTGTAATGGAATTATCTTTATTGATATTTACCTGTATTTCATCACAATATCCCGCCAATGCCTCGTCTACGGAATTGTCTACGATCTCATATACAAGATGATGAAGTCCCCTCGTCGAAGTACTGCCGATATACATACCCGGCCTTTTTCTTACGGCTTCAAGACCTTCCAAAATCTGGATTTGATCCGCCCCGTATTCCGCGTCAAATTCTGTACTTGATGCACCCATGTAATACCCTCCTAATTTGCATTTACTGCATGTCCGTTCTTTATGTGAAATATCTTATTAATAGAAAATCTGTGATTGACAAACTCATCTAAACCTGTACACGTTATGATCGTCTGTACATCGTCGATACTATCTAATAAATAGTTTTGCCGATGTTTATCCAATTCAGACAATACATCGTCAAGAAGTAAGATCGGCGTATCGTTCAGCTCTTTTTTTACAAGTTCGATTTCCGATAATTTCAGCGATAACGCCGCTGTTCTCTGCTGTCCCTGCGATCCGAATCTTCTGATATCCAATCCCGTATCTGTCGTGAAACAAATATCGTCTCTGTGAGGACCTGCCGTCGTACTTTTCATACGCAGATCCCGTTCTCTGTATTTGTTTAACGCATCTTCGAACGTCATATTTCCAAGACTGCTCTCATACGTCAAAGTAATCCGCTCTTTTCCTCCGGTAAGCTTATAATGAATATCCGAAATAATGCCGTTTACCTCTTTGACAAATTCCTGACGACGCTCTAAAATCTTCCTGCCATATTCTGCAAGCTGCATATCCCATATATCCAATGTCTCTATCAGATTTTTCTGTCCGTATATATCTTTTAACAAGGAATTTCTCTGATTGATGATCCGATTATAGTTAGAAAGATTATTAAGATAAATTTTATCAAGCTGTGAAAGTTCCAGATCAATAAATCTTCTTCTTCCTGCCGGACCTTCTTTTATGATATTAAGATCCTCCGGGGAAAAAAACACAAAATGAACAATTCCAAACAATTCCCCTGCTCTCCTGATCGGAACTTTATCAATAGCAATCCCTTTCGGACTGTTTTTTTTCAAATGCATATCGATCTGAAAATCTATTTTCCGCTTTTCAATAATCGTCTCTATATGTGACTCATCATACCCGAACTGAATGACATCTCTGTCTTTCGTTCCCCTGTGGGATTTCGTCGTTCCCGATAAATACAGAGCTTCCAGTATATTCGTTTTTCCCTGAGCGTTATCACCATACAGAATATTTGTCTTCGGATCAAACGTAAGATCAAGAAGATCATAATTTCTGTAATTTTTAAGCTTCAAAGACTTGATAATCATAACTTTCCCATCTAATTTATTTTACACGTTTTTTATCTTTTTTTCAATGTACGGATTTGACTTACAATTCCGTTTCTAATTCCTTTCATACAGGATTTTTATTTTTGAACTGTCAATTCATCTTCTTCAAAAGATACAACATCATTCGGATAAAGTTTCCTTCCTCTTCTTGTCTCAACTTCTCCGTTTACACTGACAAGTCCTTCCTGTATAACCTCTTTTGCCTGTCCGCCGTTTTCAACAAAACCGGCTGCTTTTAAAACCTGTCCGAGCCGGATGAATTCTTCTCCGGCTCTCAAATGAAACAATTCCATATTTTACTCCTTTTATATTATACCGCTGCATTAAAATTCACAGGAAGAATGAGATAAATATAACTCTGCGTCTCATCCTTTATGAAGCACGGCGCTTTTGCATTCATGAAATAAAGATCTACCTCTTCATCATCAATTACACGAAGAGCATCGATCAAAAATTTCGGGTTAAATCCGATAAGAAGATCCTTCCCTTCTTTGATACACATAATCTCATCATCCATCGAACCAACCTGAGATTTGATCTTAAACTCCATCGATTCATCTCTTATATCGATAATCAACGGTTTTTTATCTCCCTCTTTGATCAACAAAGTAGCTCTGTCGATACAATCCAGCAGCTCTCTTTTATTTATTTTTACTTTTGTTTCATAATCGCTTGAAAGCATCTGATCGATTCGGAAATATTCTCCTTCGATCAGTCGTGATACAACGATCGTCCTTTCAAATTCGAAAACGATATGATTCTTTGTAAACGAAATGTCTACATCTGCGTTTGATTCCCCGCCTATAATCTTACTGATTTCCTGAAGTGTCTTACCTGGAACGATTACTTTCTTAGGAGCATAAGAATCTTTCAGTTCTATCTTTCGAATTGAAATTCTGTGTCCGTCAAGAGATACAACTTTCAGTATATTGTCCTCGATCTCAAAAAGCTCTCCTGTCATCATCTTATTCGTATCGCTGTCTGCGATTGAAAAGATCGTCTGCCGGATCACTTCCTTCAACGTAAATTCTGAAACGGTAATAAAGTCATCTTTCTCAATATTCGGCAGGTACGAGAAATCATCTCCCGGCTGTGACGCGATTTTAAATTTCGCTTTCCCACATACGATAAGAGTTTGATTATCTCCCTGTGTTTCTATAATCACTTCATTGTCAGGGAGCTTTCTTACAATCTCTGCAAATATTTTTGCATTCAATGCCAAAATTCCGCGTTCAATAATTTCCCCGTCTATAGACGTTTCGATTCCAAGCTCCATATCATTTGCAGTCAGTTTAATAATGTCTGTTGATGCGTCTATTAAAATACATTCGAGAATCGGCATTGTTGTTTTTGATGGAACTGCTTTAGATACAATGCTGACTCCTTTAGACAGGTTTTGTTTTGTGCATATAATTTTCATGAAAAAAGTAACTCCTTTCGCTCTGTGTGGAAAAGTCTAACGCACGCGAAATTATATGTATTTATATAAAATCAATTCCGCAGTCGTCGTATTAGGGGCTGTGAATAAGTTGAAAACTGTCTCAACCCCTTGAAAAATCAAGGTTTTCAGCTTGTGATAACTGTGTGGGTTTCAAGTTGAAACGATGAGGAAAGTGTGGGAATAAATCTGAGCCTTAAAAAAGCGATTTTATGTTATTAACATCTTTTCCCATTGTTTTCCATAATAATCTACATAGTTATCCACAATTAAATTGGATTTATCTTCTTTTTTATAATGTTAACTGTATTGTTAAGAGCTTCGTCTGTTTTCAATTCGTTCTCAATCTTCTTAACGCCGTGGTTGACAGAAGCATGGTCCTTTCCTCCGAGAATTGCTCCGATGGCTTTAAGCGGCGTATCTGTAAGAGTACGGCAAAGGTACATGATGATCTGCCTTGGAAGAACGATTTCAGCATTACGTTTCTTTCCTTTTAATTCAGAAATAGGAATATTAAAATGTTCAGATACGATATCAATAATAAGTTCCGGAGTGACCTCGCGGTTATTGTCAGGAGAAATCATATCTTTTAAAGCCTCTGCAGCAAGTGGAATATCGATCGGTTTATTCTCAAGGTTAGAAAGAGCGATCAGCTTATTCAGAGAGCCTTCCAATTCACGGATATTTGATTTGATATTATTAGCAATATACTGCATAACATCGTCAGGTATATGATATTTTTCAAGACCGTCAAGTTCTTCTTTCTTCCTAAGAATTGCCATTCTTGTCTCATAGTCAGGCGAGGAAATATCGGCAATCAGTCCCCACTCAAATCTTGTGCGAAGACGGGCTTCCAGTGTCTCAATATCTTTTGGAGGTTTATCACTGGAGATAATGATCTGTTTTCCTGACACATGAAGATGGTTAAACGTATGGAAAAATTCTTCCTGTGTACTTTCTTTTCCTATAATAAACTGAATATCGTCAATTAGAAGGACGTCGTTATTCCGGTATTTTTCACGGAACTTTGTCATTGCAAGTTCACTGCCTGTTTTACCGGCTTTCAACGCGTCGATCAATTCGTTTGTAAATGTTTCACTTGTAACGTACAGCACTTTTTTAGACGGATCGTTTGCAAGTATGAAATGGGCAACGGAATGCATAAGATGCGTTTTGCCCAATCCAACGCCTCCATATATAAAGAGAGGATTGTAAATCTCTCCCGGAGACTCCGCCACTGCAAGTGAAGCTGCGTGCGCGAAGTTATTGTTGCTTCCTACAACGAAAGTATCAAAAGTATATTTCGGATTCAGGTTTGCTTTTTCATAGATCGCGTTCACTCTGTTCTTTTTA